>CAUYYU010000162.1:0-5401 GCA_963577415.1 Chloroflexota bacterium | reverse complement strand
GTGTTAATCACGAACCATTGCCCGGTCACAACTGTCATAATCCGCCTACCTGAAAACCACGGCACTGAGCTTCGTCAGCCCATAATCGAATAGCCCCAAAAAAGCCGCCAGCGCTATACAAACCCCGACCACGATCACGGTCAATCGAACGGTTTCCTGCCTCGTCGGCCACGTCGATCTTCGCAATTCCGCCAGCGTATCTTTCGCGAACCGCCACGGCCCAAACGAACGTCCGCTCCGCGCTCGGGCTGCCCGGACGCTCCTCTTGGCCATCTAGCTTCCTCTGGTCCTTAAAATTGCCTATCAGCCGCCGAACCTATCGCTTTTCTCGGTGATCCGTGTGATGCCGACAGGTGTTGCAGTATTTACGAATCTCCAGCCGACCCGTTGTGGTGCGCCGATTCTTGGAGGTGGCGTAATTAACCGAATCGCACACCTCGCAGGCCAGCTGCATCACCACCCGGTCTTCGCGTTTGGGCACGGCTCGAGGTCCTTCTACCATCAAAACAAAGCGGCCCTCGGGCCGCGCAATTATTATGCCACACATTCGACTTTCTGCCGCGCGATTCGAACTACGCCGGCGGGAAATGATCCCCGCTCCTTGCCCAAACTCCCCTGGCGCCCTCTTCGCCTATGTGAATCGCGAAGAATCGCACCGAGGCATCCGCATCAGCAGCGAAATCAAAATAGAGTGGATCGACCTTCAACACCAGATCGAGCTTGCCGTTGGGGACCGCAAACACGATCCACCCACGATGCTGCCCACCCGGGAAAAGATCGACGCCGATCCCGGGGGTTGGAACGGTGATGAATAGCATCTCGATTTCCGTCCCGTCCGCGTCGAACAGCTGAAAATTAAACTCCGAGAGTCCTTTGAGTTCGTCGATGTCGACCACGTTGCAAACGTCCACCTCGATCAACAGGTATTCGAATCCAGCATCCGGCGGATCGTTGAACTCATTGGCTTCCACGATTGCATCTAGCGCGTCGCCCCCCCGCACCACTTGAATTACCTCGATCCGCCAAGTCGGGCCAACGCTCGCGACTCCGAAAGTCTGCCCTACGAGTTCACGTTCTCGCCATCCCCAGCCTCACCAGCTACCATCGCACACTTGGCGAAAATGGAGCGACAGCATGCCACTGCGCATCGGCATCATCGGCTGCGGACGCATTCTCAACGCGCATCTACGCGGCCTCAAGCTCCTTAAAGACCGCCGGCTCGCGGACTTCACCATCACCTCCCTTTGCTCGCGAAACATTCGGGACGCCCTCATGTTCCGATCGCCCGACGACGGTGTCCCGCCCCGGGAGCCGGTCACCGACGCCCCCAATGACGGCCTGTCCACCCCGCACCATTACATCTCGGATATTCAGAGCGACGAACCCCGCGTTTACGACGACTTTCGGCAGGTGGCGGTCGACGACGAAGTCGACGCCGTCATCGTGCTCACGGCGTTGGACTCCCATCACGAAATCGGCCTGGCCTTGCTGGAGTCCGGGAAGCATGTGCTAGTGGAAAAGCCGCTGGCCATCACGATCGCGGCCGGTCGCAAGCTGGTCGAAGCGGCCGAACGTACCGGCGCCGTCCTAGCCACCGCCGAGGTCGCCCGCTTCCTGCCGGAATGCCGCGCCCGCCACTGGGCCATTGGCAGCGGCCGGATCGGCGATTTCCGCATGCTCGTCTCCGGCATGATGGGGCACCCCGACTGGTCCCCGGATCACATCGTTGGCGACACGCCCTGGCGTCATCAGAAACTGCGTGGCGGCGGCGGCCCGTCTATCGATCTCGGAGTTCACCGCCTGAATCAGATCGAGTACGAATGCGGCCCGATCGCGTCCATCTCGGCCATGGCGGCGACCACGGAGCCAGTCCGTCGGTACCGTCCTGAGGCCCCTTCAGCTGGTGAGATCCAGGCCGGCGCCGAGGACACCGTGTTCGCGAGCCTCCGCTTCGCCTCCGGCGCCATCGGCACCCTGCTTCTCAGCTGGGGTGGTCGCGGCCGGTTGGTCGACCTGCCCGCTTTCGCCATCTTCGGCAGCGAAGGCTCGATCCACGCGAGTCAGTTGACGAACGCCGACGGCGACGATTCCGATCTTGTGGGCGTCATGCGAAGTTCCGCCGATCGCAGCACTCTCCAAATCTGGTTCCCCGAAGGCATATCGGACGTCTTCGCCCTTGAGGCGCTCGACTGGATCGCCGCCATCGACGCCCGCGGTACCGGCCGCCGACCGGAAATCGATGGTCAGGCCGGCCTGCGTGACCTGGCGGCCGCCTTCGCCATGCTGGAGTCCGACATGGCCCGGCGTGAGGTGGCCGTCGAAGACGTACTGGCGGGAGCGATCGAAGCCTACCAGCGACCGATCAACCAGGTCCTAGGAATCTAGCTTTCCGGCGGGGACGTAAAGCCTCTACGGCCGCTTAATTACCTTTCCTCCCTGCATCACGAACTCGACCTGCTGCAGGACTTCCAAGTTCTTCAGCGGATCGTCCCGCACGGCCACCACGTCGGCGTACTTGCCGGCCTCCAACGTCCCGATATCGTCCTCCAACCCCATCGCCTCGGCCGCCGTCTTCATCCCGGCCACCAGCGCGTCGCGCGGCTCCATCACGTCGCCCATCAACTTGAATTCGATTGCGTTCCCGTGGCCGTGGACCGAGCCCTCTTCCGCGCCAGTCGAGTCAGTACCCAGCGCCAGCCTGGCCCCAGCCTCGTGCGCCCGTTTCAGCGATTCCAACTGGACTTTGAACGTCTTCTTTCCCAACTCAGATTCGTCGTTATGCCGAATCCTCAACGTCGGCACCAGGAACACCCCCCGCTCGACGATGAGATTCAGGGTGTCCGGGGTGATGTTGTAGCCGTGCTCCACCGTGTCCACGCCACCCAACACCGACCGGCGCACGGCCTCGTCCCCCATGGCGTGCACGGCCGTCCGCACGCCCCAGGCACGCGCTACCTCCGTCATCGCCCGCACTTCGTCGATCGAATAGGTGGGGATTTCACCCCAGGCGCGGTCCACGCCGGCGGAAGCACCAATCTTCAGTAAGGAAGATCCCTCCAGCAATGATTGCTGCACGGCCCGAATGCAGGCGTCGACGCCATCGGCCGGCCGTACCCAACGCCACGATCGGTCGATCGAGAACCAGGGCCCCCGCGTCCTCGCCACCGCCATCCCGGCGGCGATCATTCGCGGCCCCGGCACAATGCCTTCGTCAATCGCCTTTTTCAGGGACACACTGTTCTGCGAGCCCAAATCTCGAACCGCCGTGAACCCGGCCTCCAATAGCGAGTTCGCCTCGCCGGCCGTTCGCAACGCCCGGTACTCAATCGGGCCGGTAGCCCAGGGCATCCGGTCCCGCGGGCTGCGGCCCCACAGGTGGACGTGGGCGTCGATCAAGCCCGGCAGCAACGTGCAGGGTCGCAGATCAATCGTCTCGTCGGCCGTCTCCGCGCCTACGTCCACCGCGACCCCCACGGCTTCGATCCGGTCGCCGTTGACGATCACCGCCGCATCCTGAATCAAGTCCGCGCCCGTCCCGTTGAACAGACCTCCGCCCAGGATCGCGATCCGGTGTCCCAACTCAGTCACCGCCATCTTTCTCCTCCATTTACCGGGCGACCTCCGCCCTCGCCGTTCACGTCCCAACCCGGCGATGGAGCCACTCTAGTAACGGGCCAGCCACCAGGTCAAACTGATCTCGTGATCGCTATCACCGCTGGCATCCGTCCGCCCCTGGGCATACTATTTACGATCACCCCACCGGTACTTACCGCCGGCCGCTTATTGCCGAAGGGCAAATCATGGCCAATTCCAACACGCGCATAGTGCTTGCCAGCCACCCGGCCGGCGAGCCCACCGAGGCCGATTTCCGAATCGAGACGGTCCCCGTGCCCGATCCGGATGACGGCCAGGTACTGATCCGCACCATTTATCTGTCGCTTGACCCTTACATGCGAGGTCGCATGCAGGCCGGTCCGTCTTACGCGACGGCGCTGGAAATCGGCGAGGTGATGACCGGAGGCGTGGTCGGGGAGGTTGTCGCTTCCAACACTTCAGAATTCTCGGCTGGGACTATCGTCAATACCCATCTCGGCTGGCAGGCCTTCGGCGTAGCCGATCCCGGCGATTTGCGCCGTGTCGATCCAAAGCTGGCTCCAATCTCCACGGCGCTGGGAGTTCTGGGGATGCCCGGCACAACCGCCTATTTTGGTCTGCTGGAAATCGGCCAGCCTCGTCCCGGCGAAACCGTAGTCGTATCCGCTGCTTCGGGAGCGGTGGGGGCGCTCGTGGGCCAGATAGCAAAGATCAAAGACTGCCGGGTCGTCGGCATCGCCGGCTCCGAAGCCAAATGCGCCTACATCATGGATGAACTCGGCCTCGACGCCACAATCAACTACAAGATTCAGAATGTTGAGGATGCGCTCGCCGAAACGTGTCCGGATGGGATCGACGTGTATTTCGATAACGTCGGGGGGGGCACTGGCGACGCGGTGCTCAAACATATCAACACCGGCGCCCGTATATCGGTGTGCGGTGCGATCTCCGAATACAACAACATCGAACCTGAACTGGGCCCTCGTGCCGGCCGAATCCTGCTGACCAAGCAGGCGCGCATGGAGGGCTTCCTGATGTTTCAATTCGACGACCGCCACGAAGACGGTCGTCGCCAGATGGCCGAATGGATTGGCCAGGACCGGATCAAATACAGGGAAGATTTCGTCGACGGACTGGAAAATGCGCCTCGGGCGTTCATCGGTCTGTTCCGCGGCGAGAATTTCGGCAAGCTAATCGTGCGCGTCGGAAACGATCCGACCGCCTAGCTCGTGACCGGTCGGCGTGGCGGCCAAATAGCGTCCCTTTCGGCACGCGTGCTGCACCGACCCGGGCGCTCGACTATCCTTGGATTCACTGGCTGTCAGCCCCTCGTATGAGCGTTTCGTCCGGCGCTGATCGCAGGTACCGGCCGGGCAGCGAGACTGCCGGGCCGAGCCAGCCGGCGAGGCCGACTGGCCGAAACTCGGACCAGGTCTCCAGGAGATTCCTCATGAGTGCGATCACCCACTCCATCGTCACGGAAATTCAAGATCGCATTGCCGCCGAGCTCCGGGACCGTCGCGGCTATTCGTCGGCGGCCTTCCCTAAGCGAATTGAATCCGGCGATGGCCAGGCGGTCATCGAGGCTCTGGTGTTCTTTGCCGATCCAACGGGCCTGGTACAGCAATTCGACGACCTGCATACGGTTCTGGCCGGTCGCTTTTCATCCTCCTCACCGGAAGCACGCTCGCGGGCGCTCGACTTCCTTTTTGATTTCACTGTGGCGCTCCGGTCGCTCCTGCCAGCATGGAATCTGCGCAACGGCGATCTCCACGGGGACCGCGCGATCGACCAGTCCGCCTTAGAT
>CAUYYU010000161.1:0-5415 GCA_963577415.1 Chloroflexota bacterium | reverse complement strand
CAGTTGTACCTCTCAATCCGGTGATTGCCTGAGTCCACAACCCATAGCTGGCGACTCCGGTCCTGGGTGGTGTCGGTGGGACCGGAGTACATTCCTTCCTCGGTGGTATCCCCGCCGTCAGTCCAGTAGTGGAACGCTCCGTTCTTGTCGAATTCGAAGAGCTTGCTATCTCCCGTTACAACATAAATATCCTTACGCTCATCGTTCTGCCCGATGCCTATGGGAGAAACCATATCGGTGGGCTCTATCTGGAATGGAGGTCCACCGGCGAGCTCGGCGGATGGGCCGCCGCCGGCGCGCTCGGAGGCAGCCGTCTCGAATCCAGCTTCGAGCCGTTCGGGGTCGGCGGACTCTAATCCGCTTCCGCAGGCCACCACGGTCAGGGCGGCGGAGGCCGAGAGCAGGCCGACAAAGGCCCTCCGGCTCATCCGTTTAGAGTGCGAATCCATTGGGCAAAGCTCCTATACATTTCACATATAAGACAGGTACGGGAATCCACGTTTTTCGTGGAATCTGGAATTTCCGGCTTAGTGTAGCCAGACGGCTCAACCGGGCCAAGGCCCTGGTTCCCGGGGACAGTCCGATGGCACAGGAATCATTACATACTATGACGTGAGTCCGCTTATTTGCGGCATCGATGCGATTCGGGATGGCGCGGCGGAGTCGGCGTAAGGTGCGTGCGACCGGGCTGAAAGGCCGGTATGGAGCGGGTTTGGCGGGGTTTGTAACGTGCTTGACACATTGCGAAAAGCCCTGCATCATGACGCGCTTAGGGAGGTTTTATGCGCTCACCCATGCCCTTCCCCGGCCTTGGGTTTTAGCATGACCTCACGTGTATCAATAGGGGGAATGGTTTTGCAGTTCACACGCAGACGAGTACTGGCCGGGATGGCCGGTACGACAGGAATCGCAGTACTTGCCGCTTGTGGTGGTGAGGAGAAGGCAGCAGCCCCGGCAGCCAAGGAGGCGGCTCCGGCCGCAGCCGCGCCAGCGGCCAAGGCGGCGCTCGAAGGTGTTGAGATCGAAGTACGTTGGAACGGTCTGGACCCGGCGGGCCAGGCGGCGGCAAACGAGCAGCTGGCCGCATTCAAGGAAGAGTCAGGCATTGTTATCAAGGCCGACTTCTCCGACTGGGCCAGTTCCTTCCAGAAGATCACGACCGGCTTCGCGGCCGGCACCGCGCCGGACATCTGGCAGGCCGGTGGACTCTGGACGCCAGTGCTGGCGGCCAAAGGTGGCACGTTGTTCATCGATGAGTTCGTGAACAGTTGGTCCGGCTGGTCGGACTTCTACCCACGTGGTGTTGAGGACGTCACCTACGAAGGTCATGTTCACGGTGTTCCTTACCGGTTCAACTACCGTGGCAACCCGGTGATTCGACCGTCGATGTTCGAGGCGGCAGGAATGGACGCCACCGTGCCGACGAACTGGGACGAGGCGAACGAAGCCGCGCCGAAACTGACGATCGCCGACGGCGACAAGTACGAGCAGGCGGGATTCAACCTGCAGCACAGCACGCAGGTGTATGAAGACTGGCTGTACCAGGCCGGTGGCAACTACTTCAGCGAAGACCGCACGAAGCCGCTGAACAACACGCCTGAAGGTATCACGGCGTTGAAGCAGCACGTGCACTTCGGAGAAGAGGGGAGCATGCCGAAAGAGGGCATGGACTCCGGTATACCGAACCTGCACGCGTTTTGCGCGGGCAAGGTTGCGTTACAGCAGCTGTGGCCCGGCGACGTGGCCAACTGTGAACTGAATGATCCGGAAGTCTTTGCGGATCTTCTGGTCGGCGAGCCGTTCACCGGTCCGGTCGAGCAGGTGATGGAAATCTACGTTGACAAGTACATGAACTACAAGTTGACCAAGTCGCCAGAGGGCGTATTCGCCACGCTGGAATGGCTGAGTCGGCCTGAAGTAAATCTGAAGATCAACGTAGAGTCGCGGCGCTCGATGCCCTGCCGAGCGGCGCAGGAAGTTTACGATATCTACCAGGTCGCACCCTGGGATCAGTACGTTGCCAACGCCAAGTTTGGCAAAGGCCGTCAGATCGTTCCGCAGCACTTCGACGTGCAGCCGGCCATGGGCCGCTGGGTGGAGAAGGCAGCTCTGGGCGAATTGAGCGTCGAAGAGGCGCTCGAAGGCATGGACGAGGAAGTACTGAAGATCATCACTGAGAGCTAATCGGATTTCGATCTGATTGCACCTCTGTGCGATTTAAGTAGCTGATCGAGCCCGGGAGTTCGGTGGATAGACACCGAACTCCCGGGCTCGTGCCTATTTAGGTTGGCATCGGTCGCCGGGCAGCTGGGCGTGCGGCGAATCCGATGGAATGCGGCTGTGAAAGGCGGACGCGCCGGGTCGAACGTAGGCACTTGAATTCGAGTATTATGGGGCGAAGCTAAATGGGGATCCATCCCGCGGTTTTGGTTATAACCGGGGGGTGGCCATTTGGCGTAGGAAACGGGAGAAATTAATGGCAGTAGCGAGAACAGAAACGGTTTCGACTCTCAGAAGCGAGGGTCGTAGGTGGCCGATCATTCGGCGGACGATACTCTACGTTTCGATGTCGACCATCGGGTTCATTGCGGTGTTCCCGTTCGTCTGGTCGTTTTTGGGTTCGTTTAAGACCAGTGAAGACCTGTTCGACTTCGCAATTAACGACCCGAGTACGTATTTGCCCGTGGTGTGGAAATTCGACAACTACACTACGGTGTGGGCGTTAAATTTCGGCCGATTCTTCCTCAACAGCGCCTTCGTTTCGGCGGCGATCACGCTTGCCCACCTGACACTGGCTTCGACCGCGGGCTATGCTTTTGCCCGGCTTGAGTTTCGCGGACGGGACGTCCTGTTTGTTGCGGTGATCGCGACCCTGATGGTGCCGTTCCAGGTGACGATGGTGCCGCTTTTCATAATGATTAAGAACTTCCCGTTCTTTGGCGGCAACAACTGGCAGGGAGCCGGCGGATTTGGAATGGTTAACACCTACTGGGGGTTGATCATCCCGATGTTCCCAACCGCTTACGGCACGTTCTTGTTGCGGCAGTTTTTCCAGACGCTCCCGAAGGAACTGGAGGACGCTGCTCGAATCGATGGGGCTTCTGAATTCCGTATCTTTTGGAACGTCATGTTGCCTCTGTCCGGGGCGGCGTTGGCGGTGTTGACGGTGTTCTCTTTCCAGTTCATCTGGAATGACTTCGTGTGGCCGTTCATCATCACCAAGAGTGAAGAGCTGAAGACGATCCAGGTCGGACTAGCGAACTTCAGGCAGGAGTTCACGACTGACTGGGGCCTGCTGATGGCGGCCACGATGGTGGCGACCCTTCCGGTCCTGTTCTTGTTCTTGATGACCCAGCGTTACTTTGTGCAGGGAATCGCGCTGTCCGGAATCAAAGGGTAGGGACCTTTGGCAGCAGTTGACACGACGGCCCTAGAGGGGCCGGTTGTGAAGACGCGGAGTCGAAGGCGGAGGTTCGGAAATCGGGGTGGGCTGGCGGGTTACTTCTTTGTGGCCCCATCCTTGATCTTCCTCGCGGTTTTCGTGATTCTGCCGATCATGGCGGCGCTGTACTACAGCTTCACTTTCTACGACCTTATGAGAGAGCCTCGATTTATTGGGCTGGATAATTACACGAAATTACTTGATGACCTGCGGTACCCGCGGGCGATCACGAACACTCTCTACTTCGCGTTCGGCACGGTGCCGGCGGGAGTGGTCACCTCATTAGGATTGGCGGTATTAATTAACCGATCGATTCGCGGGATCTACACTTTCCGGGCGCTGTTCTATATGCCGGTGGTGAGTTCGTTCGTTGCGGTTTCTCTTATCTGGCTGTGGATGTATGAGCCGCAGTTCGGTTTGTTGAACACGACCTTCGAAGCGATGGGTCTGCCCAGGCTGAAATGGCTGCGGGCGGCCAATACGGCGATGCTCTCGATCATCATCTTGAGCATCTGGAAGAACATGGGTCTAAACATGGTCATTTATCTGGCGGGATTGCAGGGGATTCCCCCGCACCTGTACGAAGCGGCGGAGATTGATGGGGCGGGCGGCTGGCAACGGTTCTGGAGGGTAACTTTCCCGTTGCTCGCGCCGACGACGTTTTTCGTGGTGATCGTGTACTTTATCGGGGCCTTACAGATGTTCGTGCAAGTGTGGATCATGACGACGCAGGCCGGCAATAACGCACTGACCGGCGGGCCGCTTGACAGCACGATCACGGTTGTGGTGTTGCTGTACTCCAATGCTTTCGAGTACCTGAAAATGGGGTATGCGGCCGCGATGTCGTTTGTTCTGTTCGTGATTATCGCGCTGATCACAGTAATCAACGTGAAAGTGCTGGGGTACGACTCGTTCTCATAAGCCGGTAGCGATTGTGACGAGATGGGGCGCGCCTTTACGGGGCGTGCCGACTTTCATGCGCCGGGGTGGTGGCCCGAGCGATGATGAGCGAGTGGGGATGAACTAGGGCCGTCCCGCGATCCAGACTGGCTGGGTGTCCCGGCCGCTGGTGGAGATCAGGGGGCGGATGTCGTCGCCATTAGCGGCCATGAGATAGATATCGAAATCACCGCTGCGATCGCTGGTGAACAGCAGCTCGCGGCCATCAGGAGACCAGTCGGGTTCCATGTCGTCCGCGGAGGAGAAAGTGAGCCGGTGGGGTTCGGCATCGCCGGTCGAATCGATGCTATACAGATCCCAGTCGCGTCGGGGATTGGACTGATAGGCGATTACGGCTCCGTCGGGCGAGAAGTCGGAAAAATGGGCGTAGGCGTCGTCGTCGGCGATGAGGCGGCGCTCGCCGCTGACGAGGTCCAGGGTATAGATGTCGAAGTTACGGTCGAGGTCGCTGAACACGGTTACGGTCCGGCCGTCAGGGGACCAATCGGGCGCGTAATTGTGATACAGATCGGAGGTGATCTGGCGCTTGTTGGCGCCATCGACGTCGATCACGAAGATTTGAAACAGGGCCCCGAAGTTGTCGTTTGCTTCATAGGCGACCTGTAGGCCGTTTGGGGACCAGGTCGGGGAGTAGTCCTCGATGTCGTTGGCGGTGAGCTGGCGCAGCCCGGTGCCGTCGAGATTGATGATGAATAGATCGAAATCGCCGCCGCCGCGATTGCTGGAATAGACGACCCGGGAGCCGTCGGGTGAGGGGTCAGCGTACTTGTTGTAGTAAGGGTCGTCGGTGACGCGCCGGAGCTCGTCGGAGTAGCCGTCGGCGACGTAGATGTCGAAATCCCCGTCGGCGTCGGTCTTGAAGAGAATGCGGCGGTCGCCCAGGGTTTGCCAATCGATCTCGTATTCGAATTCGATGGCGCCCGGCGCGGAGGTCGAAACGAGGCCGCAGGTGGCCAGGAGCAGGGGGAACAGGAGCAAGCCTGAGGACACGAGTGGCTGAAGGCGACCAGCCG
>CAUYYU010000160.1:0-5429 GCA_963577415.1 Chloroflexota bacterium | reverse complement strand
CGCCCCGCCGGTTATCGACGTCAGCCTGGCCGATGCCACCGAGCCGTGGAATCAGGGTCTCGCCAACGCTCTGGCGGGGGAGAGGGACAAGGGCTAGAATTGCAGGACCCCGAACAATCGCGGAGAAAAGGCTTGCCCGCCACGCCTGATCCATACTGGTTCGGACCGGAGAATCGCACCTTCCTTGAGGAATGCGGGATCTTCGGAATCTATGGCCCCGGTGAAGATGTCGCGCGACAGACTTTCTTCGGCCTGTACACCCTGCAACACCGGGGCCAGGAGAGCGCGGGAATCGCCGTCACCGACGGCTCCGGTATTCAGATACACCGAAAGATGGGCCTGGTGGCCCAGGTGTTTGACGACTCTGACCTGAACAGCCTCAGCGGGTTCGCCGCGATTGGACATACGCGCTACTCCACCACCGGATCCAGCCGTATCGAGAACGCCCAGCCAGTGTTCGCGGAGACCGACCTGGGCCCGGTCGCCATGGGACATAACGGCAACCTGGTAAATTCTCTCGAATTGCGGGACGAACTGCTCGATATATCTCCCGATTTTTCCACCGGTACCGACAGCGAACTGATACTGGCCCTGGTGGCCCAAGCACCCGGTGAGGACCTGGTGGAGCGCATCCGGCAGACGGTCCCGCGTCTTCAGGGGTCGTTCAGCCTGGTGTTCCTGACCCAGGATTCGGTGATAGCGGTCCGGGATTCGCTGGGCAACCGCCCGCTGTGCCTGGGATCGTACGCGGGCACCTGGCTGGTGGCGTCGGAGTCTTGCGCTTTCGAGGCGTTGGACGCGAAGTTCGAGCGTGACCTGCTGGCGGGCGAGATCGTCAAGATCGACGCCGACGGTCCGCACAGTTACGGCGACGACGTCCACCCGCCCACGGCGCTCTGCGTATTTGAGTACATCTATTTCGCGCGACCGGACAGCGTGATTGAAGGCACCAGCCTTTATGAGGCGCGGGCGCGGATGGGCGCCCAGCTCGCTCGCGAGCATCCTGTAGACGCGGATATCGTGATCGGTATCCCAGATTCGGCCACGGCGGCGGCGATCGGGTATGCGCGAGAGGCCGGCATCCCCTATGCGGAAGGGCTGGTGAAGAGCCGCTACATCGGGCGGACGTTCATCCAGCCCGACGATCGAATTCGACGCCTTGGCGTGAAGCTCAAGCTGAATACCCTGCCCACGATTACCGCCGGCAAGAAGGTGATCGTCGTGGATGATTCCATAGTGCGGGGTAACACCACGCGGGCGATCGTCAACCTCTTAAGAACGTCCGGAAAAGCGAAGGAAGTACACCTCCGGGTGAGCAGTCCGCCGATCAAGTGGCCGTGCTTTTACGGGATCGACATTCAGCACGCGAGTGAACTGATCGCCAATGGCAAAACCGTGCAGGAGGTCTGCGATCACGTCGGGGCGGATAGCTTGAATTATCTGAGTTTGGAGGCGCTGATACGGGCCACCAACCTGGGGAAGGAAAAGCTGTGCACCGGCTGTCTTACGCGGGAGTATCCGATCCCGGTGCAGTTGGAGATGGACAAACTCAAGTTTGAACCCGCCAGCACGCCCGATCCAAGCATGAACGGGGAAGCCGCCGAGAGCGCCGTGGGGCTCTCTGACAAACCAACCCCGACCCGGCTTGTCTGACATCCCCGAAACCAGGGCGTACCGGGAGGCTGGAGTGGACCTGGTGGCCGCCGATGCCTCGTTGGACGCCATCAGCGATGCCGTGCAAAATACGTTCAACGAGAGCGTGGTGTCCGGATTCGGAGGGTTTGGCGGAATCGTTCGGGTCCCGTCCGACATCGAACGGCCGGTCGTCGTGTCGAGCATCGACTCCGTGGGAACCAAGGTTTCGGTGGCGGTACAGGCCGGTCGGTTGGACACGGTTGGTTTCGACATCGTGCATCACTGCGTAAACGACATCCTGGTGACCGGCGCGATCCCGCTTTGTTTTATGGACTACTTCGCCCACTCGGATTTGACGGCCGCGCAGACCGCCGAGGCGATCAGAGGGGTGGCGGCGGCCTGCAAAGCGCTTGACGTACCTCTGGTCAGCGGCGAGACGGCCCAACTGCCGGGTATCTACCGAGACCGGGAATTCGACCTGGTCGGCGCGGTGATCGGGGTAGCGTCTGAAGACGACTTGCTGGATATTCGAAACGTGCGATCCGGCGATGTGGTGGTGGCGCTGCCGTCCAACGGCATCCACACGAACGGCTACTCACTGGTCAGGCGGTTGTTCGCGGACGTGCCGCTGGACCGGATCTACCCGGAACTGGGCCGACCGTTGGGGGAGGAGTTGCTGGCGATTCACCGCTGCTATCTGCCAGATTTGCGGGAATTCCTTCCGCGAATCCACGCGCTGGCGCATATTACGGGCGGCGGACTCTGGGACAATATTCCCCGGTCGTTACCGGATGGAGTGAGGGTCGATCTGGAGTGGGGCACCTGGCAGGTGCCTACGATCTTCGAGCTCATTGCTGAAATGGGCGACACCGTGGACGATGAAATGACGCGAATCTTTAACATGGGTATCGGTATGGCGGTGATGTGCGATCAGGCTACGGCGGACGATCTGATCCGGCAGACCGCCGGTGCGTCACTAGCAGGTACGGTTCAGGCGAGCGGGGTGGTGGAGAAGGTAAGAATATTGAGATGAAGGAACGGCTGAAGCTGGGAGTGCTGGCGTCGGGCAGGGGGTCCAATTTGCAAGCAATCATGGATGCGATCGACGCCGGGACGCTCGATGCCCGGATCGAGGTTGTGGTGAGCAACACGAAGGGATGCAGGGCGCTGCAACGGGCCAGCGAAGGTGGGATCAGGACGGAAAGCATAACCCGCAAGGAGTGCGGCGGACGGCGTCCGCAGCTTCTGAAAATCACGCAACTCTTGAAGGAAGCCGGCGTCGATTTGGTGGTCTACGCGGGCTTCAACCTGGCGGGGCCGCCAGAGATGACGGCGGCGTTCCCGGACCGAATGATAAATATCCACCCCTCGCTGTTGCCGGCGTTTGCGGGAGGAATGGCGCCGGGACCGCAGGCGGACGCGGTCGAGCGGGGAGTTAAGTATTCGGGCTGCACGGTGCATATCATCACCGACGAAGTGGACGCGGGGCCGATAATCGCGCAGGCGGTGGTGCCGGTGCTCGAGGATGACGACTCCGATTCGCTCTCCGCACGCATTCTGGCCGAGGAACACAAGCTGCTACCCAGGGTGATCCAGTGGTATGCCGAGGATCGGGTGAGCGTCGAGGGCCGGCGGGTACGGGTGGCGGAACCGGTGAGCGCGGGGCGAGGCTAGCCGGTGTCGGCGCTCCTGAGTGTCTATGACAAGACGGGAATAGAGGAGTTCGCCCGAAAGCTATCCGATCTTGGACACGAGCTGATCTCTACTGGAGGCACGCTGGAGGCGCTGCGGGAAGCGGGGGTTCCGGTAGCGCAGGTAGCGGACGTCACGGGCTTTCCGGAAATCCTGGATGGACGAGTGAAGACGCTCCATCCGGCGATCCACGCCGGAATTCTGGCACGCCGGGATGATCCGAAACATCGGCGGACACTGGAAGAGCTGGGGATCGCGCCGATCGATGTGGTGGTCGTAAATCTGTATCCGTTTGCGGCCACGTTGGCGCTTGGGCTGGCGCACTTGGAGAACGTGGAGCAGATCGATATCGGGGGTCCGACGATGATTCGGGCGGCGGCGAAGAATGCGGCGGACGTGGTGGTCGTGGTCGATACGGGTGATTACAAGCGCGTGGCGGAGGCTCTTGCCAGCGACAGCGTGGACGGGGCACTCAGGCAAGAACTGGCGGCGGCGGCGTTCGCGCACACCGCCGGGTACGACGCGCTGATCGCGGCCTACTACGCCGACATACAGGGACAGCCGCTGCCGGAAAGATTGGTGGTTCCACTCACCAGGGCGGGCGATCTTCGCTACGGGGAGAATCCGCATCAGGAAACGGCGTCGTTCTATCGATTTGGACCACCGGAACTTCCGGCCTTTGGCCTGGCGGCGGCGGAGCAACTGCACGGGCAACAACTTTCATACAACAACTACCTGGACGCCGATGCGGGGTGGGGCCTGGTGATGGATTTTACGGAGCCGGCGGTGGCTGCGGTGAAGCACGGCAACCCTTGTGGGTTGGCTGTAGGGGACGAGCCGGTGAGCGGACTGTACGAGCGGGCGTATGCGTGCGATCCGGTGTCCATCTTTGGGGGAATCGTCGCCATCAATCGAACTCTGGATTTGGAAATGGCCACGGCCATGCGGGGAACACTGCTGGATATCGTCATCGCGCCCGATTACGACGAGGACGCCCTGGCGATACTGCGCAAACGTCGCCGCACGCGGATACTTCGCATCCCGCTGGATGCTCGGGAACCTGCGACCGGCGTCCCGGGGCTCGCGGGACTGAGCTTGCGCACGATAGCCGGTGGGGCGCTGATCCAGGAACGGGATCGACTCCCGGATGCGAACATGACCTTTGAGGTCGTTAGCCGACGAGCACCGACGGACGAAGAGCGGCGAGATCTGCAGTTCGCCTGGCAGGCGATCAAACACGTGAAGTCGAACGCGATCGTGCTGGCGAAGGACGGTGACCTGGTCGGCGTGGGGACGGGGCAGATGAGCCGGGTGGACAGCGTTCACATGGCCGTCCGCCGGGCGGGAGATCGGGCCGGCGGAAGCGTGCTGGCATCCGACGCCTTCTTTCCGTTCGCGGACGGACCGGAGATGGCGCTGGAGGCCGGAATCGAAGCGATAATCGAGCCGGGAGGCTCGGTGCGCGACAAGGAAGTCATCGAGGCGGTCGACAAAGCCGGCGCCGTGCTTGTGTTCACCGGCGGAGAACGCCATTTTCGGCATTGATCGATTCGCAGAGCAGGATCGGCGGCGCGGCGGTTCAGCGGGCGGCCAGTTAGCATGATCGCCATCCAATGAACATCATGATGTTCACCGCGGAGATGGTGCCCTAGGCCAAGACGGGCGGACTGGCGGACGTGCTAGGGGCATTGCCGCGATACCTAGCGGAACTGGGGCACGACGTGCATTGTTTCATTCCGCTTTATGGCGTTATCCACCGGAATCAGCATGGGCTGGAGCTGGAGATAAGCCAGGTGGACACGCCGATGGAGCGGTGGACGGAGCCAGCGGGCATCTGGAAAACCAGTGAGGAGAGTACGACTTATTTTGTCGCCAGCGAGCGCTATTTCGACCGCGATAACATCTACGGCTACGAAGACGACGGGGAAAGATTCATTTTCCTGTGCCGCACCGCGCTGGAGACAGTCTGACGGTTGGACTGGCGTTCGGACGTGATCCACTGCCACGACTGGCACACCGGGTTGGTCCCCAACTGGCTCAAGACCACGTATCGGGAGGACCCGTTTTTCCGCGACTCCCGTTCATTATTTACGATTCACAAT
>CAUYYU010000159.1:0-5457 GCA_963577415.1 Chloroflexota bacterium | reverse complement strand
TGGATCACGCTGCCGGAGCCCAGGAATAGCAGCGCCTTGAAGAACGCGTGCGTCGCCAGGTGAAAGATCGCCGCCACATACGCTCCCGACGCCAGCCCCAGGAACATCAGCCCCAGCTGGCTGATGGTCGAATACGCCAGCACCCGTTTAATGTCCGTCTGCGCCAACGCGATCGTGGCCGCGAATAGCGCCGTGAACGCCCCGATCCCCCCCACCACGATCAAAGCCGCGCTGTGGACCTCGAAGATCGGAATCGTCCGCGCCACCATGTATACCCCGGCCGTCACCATCGTCGCCGCGTGGATCAGTGCGCTCACCGGCGTCGGCCCTTCCATCGCGTCCGGCAACCAGATGTGCAGCGGGAATTGCGCCGACTTACCCATCGCCCCCACAAACAGCAGCAGCGCGATTATCAGTAGCGTGCTCGACTCCACGCTGTCCAGGTTGGCGAATACCTCCCCGTACTCCAGCGTGCGGAAATTCCAGAAAATCATGAAAACCGCGATCGCGAAGCCAAAGTCGCCCACCCGGTTTACCAGGAACGCCTTCATCGCCGCGTTGTTGGCGCTTTCCCGGTCGTGCCAGAACCCGATCAGCAGGTAGGAGCAAACCCCCACCAACTCCCAGAAGACGAACAGGGTCAGGAAGTTGTTCGCCATCACCAGCATCACCATCGAGAACACGAACAGCGGTAGCCAGGCAAAGAACCGCGCGAACGAGCGGTCATGGGCCATGTAGCCGATCGAATACACGTGCACCAGGAAGCTCACCCCGGTCACCACCAGCAGCATCACGATCGTGAGCTCATCCACCAGGAAGCCGACGTCGACCGTCAGAGAACCCGAAGCCACCCACTGGAACAGCGTCGCCTGGCCATATTCACCCTGCCGCCACATCGCCACCGTCAGCAGAAACGCCACCAGGATTCCCGTCGAGCCGATGACCCCCGTGGCCTTCTTCAGGTAGCGCGGTCCCAACAGTCCGTTTATGCCAAACGCCACCAGCGGCGCCAGCGGTATCAGCCAGGGATATTCGATCAGCACCGTCGGGGCTCCCCGTCTACCATCGCAGGCTCTTCAGGCGATCGGAGTACAACTCCGTCACCCGCCGGCTGACCGTCACCAGGATCGCCAGCCCCACCACCGATTCCGCCGCCGCTATGGTCAGCGAGATCAGCATCAGCACGTAGCCGCCCATGTCTTCGTTGAATACCGCGAACGCGCCCATCGTCAGATTCACTCCCTGCAGCATCAGTTCGATGCTCAGGAGCACCACGATCAGGCTACGCCGGACCAGCACCCCCAACGCGCCGATCGCGAACAGCAGTGCGCCAACATAGAGATATGCGTTAAGAGATTCAGCCACGCCTCAGTGCCCCCCCTCTGCCGCGATCGCCGGTCCCGCCGCGTCCGCCACCGGGTCGGTCGAGTCGGGCATCTCGTCTTCATCGGGACTTCGGGCCAGAATCATCGCTCCCACCGCGGCGGCCAGCAGCAAGAAACCGGCGATTTCAAATGGCAGCAAGTAGTCCGTGAACAGCACCGAGGCCAGCGCCTGCCCCGCCCCGCCCATCTCCGCGATGACTTCGGGGCTAAATTTTCCATGCATCGCTTGAGCCGCCGCCGGCGTCGTCAGCGCGATCCACCCGGTCTCGATCAGGATCAGGATCGCCAGCGGCACCCCCAGCCACAGCTGGTATTTATGCAGGTAAGGCTCGCTGCGTTCGTGTCTGAGATCTAGCAGCATGATGGTGAACAGGAACAGCACGATGATCGCCCCCGCGTAGACGATCAATTGGATCACCGCCAGGAACAGCGCGCCCATCACCGCGAACAGCCCGGCCACGTGAAACACCACCACCACCAGGCTCACCGCGCTTCGTACCGGGCTGCGCACAAGCACCGTCGCGATTCCGGCGATGACCGCCATCGTCGCGAGGTAGATAAATGCGATGTCGTCTATCAATCCCCTAGTCCTCGTCGAAGAAGGCTTTTTTGGCCGCGAAGGGGTCCGCTTCTTCAGTTTCGAACAGCGGCTGGTCCGGATTTTCCCAGAGCTGCATCATCTCTTCATCCGTTATCACCAGCTGCGCCCGGTTGCCCGTCGCGAAGTTATACGCTCGCGTTACCTGCAATGCATCAACCGGGCATGCCTCGATGCACAGATGGCAGACGATACAGCGTCCCAGGTCAAATTCGTAACGCTCCACCCAGCGCGTGCCGTCGTCAGCCTCGGAGGTATCAATGCGGATAACTTCGTTCGGACAGGCCGTTTCGCACAGCCCGCAACCCACGCAGGTCGAGAGCCCCGTTCGCTCGTCCCGCCGCATCCCCACCCCGCCCCGAAACCGTTCCGCGATCGGCCGCGGCTCTTCCGGAAACATGTGCGTCACCGGCTTGCGCATCCCGATCGTAATTATCCGGCGCAGTCCCGCGAGTACTCCCGTTCCCAGTGGCATGTCTAGCTCCAGACCATGCGCAGGATCGCCGCTACAAACAGGTTCAGCACCCCCAGCGGCAGCAATATCTTCCAGCAAAACGCCATCAGCTGGTCGTACCGCAGCCGTGGCAGCGTGGCTCGCAGCCAGAAGTAGCCAAACATCAGCGTCAGCGCCTTAGCCAGCGTCCAGGCCACCCCGCTCAACCCTTCCAGTCCCGGAATCGTGAAGCCGTTCCAGCCCCCTAAGTAGAGCACCGTCACCAACATCGACATCAGGAACATGTTCGCGTATTCCGCCACGAAGAACATCGCGAACCGGATTCCCGTGTACTCGACGAAATACCCGGCCACGATTTCCGTCTCCGCTTCCGGCAGGTCAAACGGAGCCCGGTTCGTCTCCGCTACTCCCGAGATGATGAAGATCACGAAGCCAAGAAACTGCGGCACCACCAGCCACATATGACGCTGTGATTCCACGATGTCCACCAGACTGAACGATCCCGAGTAAACGATCACCGCCAGCACCGCCAGACCCAGCGTCAGCTCATAGCTGATTATTTGCGCGCCCGAGCGCAACGCCCCGAAGTGGGCGTACTTGCTGTTTGAGGCCCAGCCCGACATCACCGGCCCGTATGCGTTCAGCGATCCCAGCGCCAGTATCAGCAGGATGCCCACGTTCAAATTCGCGACCCACAGCCCGGTCTCCCTGCCCAGAGTCACCATCGGGCCGAAGGGTATTACCGCCCAGGCCGTCAGCGCCGGGACCACCATGAACAGCGGCGCAATCCAGAAGATCAGCCGGTCCGCCCCCGCCGGAATAATGTCTTCCTTGGTGCCCAGCTTTATCCCGTCGGCCAGGGTCTGCAACGTCCCCCATGGACCCACCCGGTTCGGCCCAATCCGCGATTGAATCCGGCCCAGTATCTTGCGCTCGGCCAGTATGAAAATTAACGGCGCCGTCACGAAGACAAGCAGAACCGCCACGCCCTTCGCCAGCAGAATCAGGGCGCTGATCATATCCATCAGTCGCTGCCTCCGACTGGCTTGATGAACACCGGCACCGCGTCGGGCCGCTCTGGACGCAGGTCCCTGGCCGGCGCCTCCGCCAGGTAATCGGGCAAATAGACGACTCCGTCCGGAACCGCCGCCGACACCTGCGCCGGCAGCTCCAACTTGCTTTCGCCGGTCCCCACTTCCACCCGGTCTCCGTCCTTCAGTTCCAGCCGCTCGGCGTCGCCGGCGCTGATCCGCAGCACCGCCGGGTAGAGATCGGCCATGGTCTTGCCCTGGCGCAACGCCCCGCCCGCCGTGAAGAGGTCGGTCTCCGTCGCCAGCAGATAGGGATGATCCCCGTTCGCCGCGGGCGCCGCGCTCGCCACCGTCTGCCGCTCTTTCGAACCCTCTAACTCCGCCGCCACCGCGATCTCGTTGAACTCGTTCCAGAGGTCATCCGCCTTGCGGAAGCCGTAATCACTCCCAAGCTCGGCCGCCAGCCGGGCAGGAATTTCCCAGTCCTGCCGCGACTCACCCACCGGCGGCGCCGCCGCTTTGATCTCCATCCCCCGGCCTTCGAAGTTGTAGAAGTGTCCGTCCTTTTCGGCCACCGAGGTGCCCGGTAGCACAACGTCCGCCAGTTCCGTGGTGGCGCTCGGGAATATGTCCTGCACGATCACCAATTCCGCCGCCTCCAGGGCCGCCCGCGTGGCCGCCGGGTCCGCCGCCGTGCCAACCGGGTCATCGCCCATCACGTACAGGGCCTTCAGTTTGCCGCCGGCCAGCAAGTCGGCGAGTTCCGGCCCCGGCTCGGCCGCGATTTCCACGCCCCAGGCGCTTCCCACCCGGGCCTTAGCGCCGTCGTCTTCAATCCGGGTCGGTCCCGGCAGCAGGTCCGGCGCCATCCCCACCGACATCGCGCCTACCAGATTCGCCTTCTCCGGCAACAGTATCGGCGTCGTCGTCCCCGTCGCTAGCGCCAGATTCGCTGCCGCACCCGCGATTTCGCGTTCCCGGCCGTAAGTCCAGATGCCCGTGTCCCACACGATCACCGAGTCGTCCAACTCGTCCAGGATTTCCCGAATCCGCTCGATCGTCTCCGCCTCCACCCCCGTCGCGCTGGCATCAACGTCATCCCCGGCGATCGCCGCTAGCAGCGTCGCCTCCGCGCCCGGCCGCACCCGCGCCTTCACTTCCGCGAACGGATCCAACCCCGATCCCATCCGGGTGGCGATCAGCAGCCGGGTTTTGTCGGCCCGGGCCGACGCCTTCAAATGCGCCGCCAGCACGTTGTGCGTGCCGTTTATGTCCGCCCCGATCACCAGCACCGCCCCGGCGTTCAGAATGTCATCCTGCTCGTGCGTTAAAGCCCGCGATCCCAGCGTGTGGAGCACCACCCGCGCCGCCTGCTCGTAGCCGTTGCGCCCCAGATAGATGTTGTTGCTGCCCAGCACCCCCCGCACCAATCGCTGCAGCGAGTAGTTGTCCTCCACCGTGAGCTCGCCCGACCCGATCGCCGCCACACTGGCCGGCCCGTGCTCGTCCACGATCGTCCGCAGCCGTCCGGCCGTGTACTTCAGAGCCTCCGCCCACGAGACCGGCGTCAACTCACCCTCGCGTCGGATCATCGGCTCCGTGATTCGATCGGGGCTATTCACGAATTCCCAGCCAAAGAAGCCCTTCCCGCAGGCGATCCCGCGATTCGGCTCCTGCACCGGCCGCACCCGCGCCCGCAGCACCCTGCCCTTGCGCGATTCCAACTGCACCTTGCACCCCACGCTGCAATGCGGGCAGGTCGTCTCCATCTGCACCGTCTGCCACGCCCGCGCCTCATGCTTGAACGGCCGGCTCAGAACCGCTCCCACCGGGCAAACCTCAATGCACATGCCGCACTTTTCGCAGTCCATGAACTTGTGCTGCGCGCTCGCGATGAACGACGCCTCCCCTCGCTGCACCACGTCCAACGCATGCACCCCCATCTGCTCGTCACACACCCGCACGCATGCGTAGCAAAGAATGCAGCGG
>CAUYYU010000158.1:0-5517 GCA_963577415.1 Chloroflexota bacterium | reverse complement strand
CTTTCATTCGAAGAGTGGCGTCTAGAGCCGGACACGGGTGGAGGAGATGTTTGGTCGGTTCGGTTGCCCGAGTTAGACGGCCGGGTAATTCTTGAGGTGCGGCCGGACGGAATCTCTTACGCCATTGAAACCAGTGTTGATTTTTTCGAGTCGATCACGTATTTCCCTAACGCCTCCATCACTTCGGATTTCTGGCAGACGTTTCAATTCCTGGAGCACGACCGCCTGTGGTCGGCCGATCAAAACACGACCGTCGACATCGGGTCGTCCATCGAGCAAGCTGTAACTGGTCCCGACCACGGCGGCCTGCTGGATCCGGCGGACATCGCCGACAACTGGCTACCCAGCGTACCTCCGCGTGTCGCCAGCTTTCGCATTGACCGCGATGAGTGGCTGGGGTTGTCCGTTCCCGGACCGCTGCCGGTCGCGGCCACGCGATTCATATGGAGGGACGGGCGTTTTTCACTAGAGTTTGAACATTTGCGGCCGGGATGCGAGGGCGGAGAAATGCCGCGAGTCCATTTAGTGTTCGGTTTATCGGAGGCGGAGGATGTGCTGACTGCTCACGCCGAGCTAACTCGGGCCATGGGGCTGTATCGGGAGCACGATGACGACCCAGGTTGGTGGGGCCAGCCCAGCTGGGGCCTCCTGGATGAAATGTTGACCGTGGACGACCCCGACAAGTCGGATATGTCGGTACAACCTCCGGAAGTTCGTCCGCTGACTCCGGAGCTTATCAAGAAGTGGGCCCGGCGAGTGGAAGAGATAACGGGGGTGGGAGAATTCCTGATAGTTTTCGATCAAGTCTATTTCGCTCGCTACGGCGAATACGAGCCAATACCCCCACTCGGAGGAACCGCGGGGTTTCGCCAACTCATTCAGGACTTGCGGGACAACGGTAAACGGGTCGGGCTGTACTTCAATCCGTCGACAGTGGATATCGAGACCCCTGCGCTCCGAGAGAACCCGGAGTGGTTCGCAGATCGGCTGGGTGAGGGTGATTCACATCGCGGTATCCCCCCTACTCGCCCGGATATGGAGTGCAAGTCGATTGACTGGACGCACCCGGGGGCGCGCAAGTACATGGAGGGGCGGGTTCATTACTTGCTCTCCGACGACCCAGATTGTCTCGGAGCGGACTGGTTGTGCGTGCACAACACTCGAACGACCGACCCGCGCGGCTACAAATTGCACGACCCGGATTGGGGCGTCGGCGATCTGGCGACGCACAAGCTACGGGCCGTGATCTATCAAGCGGCGAAGCGCGCGAAGCCGGATGCGATGGTTCGCTTTATCACGGTGGACAGCTCGGCCCAACCCTACGTGGACCGCGCGTACATCAATGAGGACTGGACTCCCACGTGCGACAACTGGTGGCGCATGGCCCGGATTGTTACGCGAACTCTTCCTGGGACGCTTTTGGACGTATGCCCTTGGTTCGTTTCGATGACAAAGGCCAAAGATTTTTGGATGGTTGCACCGGCGTTCGGCGTAGCTTGCAACTATGCGCTCAGCTGCTTTGTAGGGATGGGCCGAGCTGCCCACCGTTTTCGCCCGACTCGTGAAAAAGATCGGCGCCGGTGGGCCGCGTCGTGGCAGGCTTACGTAAACGCCCCGATGACAGCCGACCAGCGTCGGCGCCTTAACTACCGACCCGGCCTGGATATCCGCGAAGGCGAAGTAGACGCGTGGCGCAAGTACGTTAGCGGACCACTGGCCGGCTTTTATGCCGCCCGCACATTCGGGCGGCGGTGCTATGCCACATTCTCCACCAGCGAGGCGCGCTTAGTTTCCACCGAAGACCGTTGGGTGAACCTCCCTCTGCCAGCGGGTGCCGGGGGTCTTGAGGTTCAAGAAGTACGTCACGATGGGACTGAGCGCGACTGGCCATACGAAAAGTGTGAGATTCCGGAGCAACCCGGCGAAGCGGCGTCGAAGGGCGTTCGACTTCTGGCAAAGGATTGTGGCGGGGAAGGGCTCTACTACCGCGTTCGCTATACGTTGCTGGACTCGCCGATTGCTGATGAATGAGGCCATCGCGGCGATTGATAAGTTAGCCTGCGTTTCGGACTTCGCGCGGATGCCTTTCCACAATCAGTCGTCGCCAACGATCCGGCCACGTTGCAAACGCCGCGCCGAATCGGTGCCGCAGTCGCCCATAGTTCTCTTCCCACCGCCTCTGACCCATTCCTCCGATTCGCCCGGGACTGGAGAGATGGCATGAAAACTCGCGACAGCGAGGCCGGCCGGGAATCGGCCGGGCGCCGATCGGCCGCCCGCTCCACCAAAAAAGCCCGGAAACGCCGAGCGAATATTTCGTTTGACTCAACCAGATTGGACCCCTAAGTGACTACACCGTTCTTGAATCTTCCAGGGACGAATGCGCCAGCCCGCGTTCTTGGATCCGCTCCGGTAGCGGTCGGCCATCCGGTGGTGCTGGCTGATCTCAAGGGGCCGGGTTGTATTCGCCGGATATGGGTAACGCATCCCAAGAAACCGCAGCATGCGGACCAGCGGCAGGTGATCATCCGCATGTATTGGGATGATCAAGAAGTGCCGGCGGTTGAAGCCCCAATCGGGGACTTCTTCGGGCTGGTGAACGGGGTCGGTCAGTACCCACTGCGGTCGCGGTACTTATTCACTCAGGGCTTGAGAAGTACCACCGCGTACTTTCAAATGCCGTTCGAAAAGTCGGCACGAATCGAAATCGAAGCCGGCCCGGATGTGCCTCAATCCCTCATCCATTGGCAGATTGACTGGCACAGGTATCCTCCCGGCTCCCTGGAGGAGACACAGCGTTTTCACGCGAAATTTCGGCGCGAATTTCCGTGCGAAGCCTACGGACGGAACTACCTGATTCTTGACGCCGTCGGGAAGGGCCGTCTCATCGGCTTTAACTACGGAGTCCGCCTGTACGATGATCGATCGCGATGGTCGCACGCGGGTGGTGACAGCATCTACATCGTAAATAACGTTAATTCACCGCAGGGTCCGTTCGCCCATTTGCACGGTGGAGGCGGTGAGGAATCGTTCGGAGGCTCGTATGGGGGCGTACTTCACGAGCCGTCCACCCATTTGGACCAGGGCATCCCATACTACGTGCATGAGGACACAGGGGCGCCGCGGGCCTGGCATCGGCTGGCGGGCTACCGGTTCTTCCACCACGATTCCATCACGTTCGACCGCTCAATCCAGATGCGGTTTGGCTCGATGGCCAACGACATATGCAGTACCGCTTACTGGTACCAAATTCCACCTCACCGCGAATTCTTTCGACTGCCGAGTTGGGAAGAACTTCTTCCCGGGGCTGAGCTCAAATTCGGAACTTGTGACCTTCGTTCGGAAAATCCCCGCTGGTGGCTTTGCGGGCCATTTCATCCTGGTGACGAGCCAGTCGCGACATACAAGCTTCCGCCAGAAACAGATCAGTTTGATCCGCCGAAGTCTTATGCGGACACGGGGTATCCAGAAGATTCAATTTGGCGGGAAGACGATCGCCACATCGCTCGCTGGGTGCGGTATGGAGATATCGACGGATTTGTCGACTTCACTCACGTGTTTCGTCCGATAACCCCAAGAAATGGCGTTACCTGGCCCGCTATCGGACTCGCGATGACATCGCTGATTGTCGACGCGGATACGAAGGCCACTATCCAACTCGGCTGGACGAATGATTTGAGTCTTCAAATCAACGACGGTCCTTGGCAATCTCTGGGAGTTCATGAATATTTTCGTACCGCTAATCACGATGTCCAGCTCGCGGCGGGTGTGAATCGGATCCGGTTGAAGCTCAACTGCCCGGACGATGGCGACCGAAGCGGGTTTTCTTGGGGATCTTGGATCTTTGCTTTTCGGGCAGTTCTGCCGAACGGTGAAGAACTCGTCCATCAGCTGATGGGGGTTTGATTTGGAAATCCTGGAAAAAGCGTCTCGGGGTTTGCCTCGGCAGTACAGTACTGGGGCAGCATTACTCCCCAGCGTCAAAATCATTGGAGGGTCGTTGGATGGCTAGGAAACTAAACGAGCTAAAGGTCGCGAACGAAGCGCTTGACGATGTACCCGAGCTGCGGCGGCGCATCCAGGAGGACGGCTATCTCTTTTTCAAGAGATTGCAGGATCCGGACCTCCTGTTGAATCTGCGGTTGGAGATGCTGCTTCCCATGAGAGCTGGCGACTGGCTTGAGCCGGGAAGCGATCTCATCAACGGCATTGCCAACATCGCCAGCAGGTGCACGGAAGGCGACACCGCGTATACGGACGTATATCACCAGATCTATCGGCTCGAATCGTTTCACCGAGCCGGGCACTGGCCTGAGGTGCTCAAGGTTAT
This sequence comes from Chloroflexota bacterium, assembly GCA_963577415.1. GTDB lineage: Bacteria > Chloroflexota > UBA11872 > UBA11872 > VXNJ01 > JASLPR01. Next base: position 1,187 of record CAUYYU010000158.1, on the reverse strand, counting down.
GGAGAAGATCGTAGGCGGCCAGGTGGTGCCGCATCCCAACAAGATCGCCCGACTGTGGTTTCCCCAAAATATGGAACACACGACTCCAGCCCACCAGGACTTTGTGCATTTCCAAGGGACCTTCGAAACTTTCACCTGCTGGACGCCAGTCGGTGACTGCCCGATTGAACTGGGTGGACTTGCGATATTGCCAGGCTCCCACAAGAAGAATGTCGTATTCGATCATGATTTCTCGCTGGGCGCGGGTGGATTGATCGTGGACACAGATCAGCAGGCAGGCGATTGGTTTACGACCAATTACGAGGCTGGCGACTCGCTGATCTTCCATAGCCTGATGATCCACGAGGCATTGCCGAACGTGACAGCCGACCGGCTGCGCATTTCACTGGATAACCGGTATCAAGCGATCGAACATCCGATCGCGGAGCAGATGGTGCAGCCACACCTTGCGGTCAACGGCAAACCCTCCTGGGAAGATATATACGCGGACTGGGATTCGGGGGATTTGCAGTACTACTGGGAACGGCTCGACTTGCAGGTAGTGCCCAAAGACACAAGCTTCGCCGACAGGGGATTCGCCCAAGCGTTGGAACAGGCCCGGGGGGGCGATCCGAACGCTCGTCTGCATCTTGAACGGCTAGCAAAACGAGATCCCGATTCCGAGCAAGCAAGGATTGCGGCCGAAGTGCTGCGGGAAGAAGTCCGCGGCCGATGAGCGAGCCCGGCAGGCACACCGGCAACTGTCTCCGGGCGATCGGTTTTAGGGCGCGAAGCTCAGGGCTATGACCGATACCCGCCGTCGCGATCGGACCGCCTGCTTGACGAGGTAAGATAGCTGCTCGTCGTCTCCCACTGTATTTGGTTCTTGATCCTTCTGATGAGGGCAGGAGCCCAGTGGGATTTTTGTTTGTCAGAGGGCATCTTTGATCCTGACGAGATGACCCTGCGCGGTCGTCTGGGTGCCCACGTAACCCACTCCCGTCACGACTCCCGAGCGATCACCCGAAAGGCCCTCCGTGGACGGTTTATTCACGGCGGACCGGCTGCCAGACCCGGTCCGCGATTAACATCGGCCGGGGGAAACCGGCGTAGAATCCGCGCATGATTGACGCAGTAGTACGTGAGACCTCCGTGGAGGCCACGCTGGGCCACGGCGAACCGGCACCAGATAATTGTGCTCGCCGTTT
>CAUYYU010000157.1:0-5527 GCA_963577415.1 Chloroflexota bacterium | reverse complement strand
GCCGCCGCGTCGACCACCTGCACCGCGGCATCGAGCCGCCTGACGCGTTTGTCCGGCGACCTGGTCAGGACGTCGAGCCCCAGCGGCGCCACCTCAACCGGCACGCCACCTCGCTCCCCCACGGAATGCACGTAGTCCAGGCCGGCGACCGGGTCCCCGGAGTCGGGAAAGTGTCCTCCGTAGACCTCAAGGCCGTCGTAGCCAAACTCAGCGGCGCGGGAGACCGCGCTCTCAAACGATTCGTCCCGGTAGTTCCAGCTGTGAAGGAAAATTTTTGTTATGACGGTCCTCTCGTCTCAAAAATAGTTCGTCACACCCGGGGCACCCGGGGCAGGAGCTGGGTTATGACCTCGTACGAGATCGTGCCGGTTTGTCGCGCCACCCGATCCACCGATACTGGCGAGTGCTTCCCTCCGCCAATTAGCGTCACCTCGTCCCCGGCCTGAACCGTGGGGATCCCGGATACATCGATCATGAACATGTCCATGCACACGTCGCCGACTATGTCCGCCGGCTGTTCCCGTACCATCACCGGCCCCGGATTATTTGGCCCGCGTCGCAGCCCATCGCCGTATCCCGCTGCCACGACCGCCACCCGCGTGTCTTTTTTGAGCAGACCGGCCGTGCCGTAGCCTACGTAACTGCCAGCCCGGAGGTCTTTCACCTGAGCGATCCTTGCCTTCATAGTCAGGGCAGGGGTGAATCCGTCCGGCAGCGTCGCCGTCGCTGCCGGGTCGAGTCCCAGCAGGGCAATGCCGCAACGAACCGCGTCATAACGTGCCTGCGGAATCGTGAGCGCCGCCGCCGAATTCGCGGCGTGAACCAGCCCCGGAGACACCCGCGCCTTCCTGATCGCGGCCAGCGCTCGGTCGAACCTATCGAGTTGCGCCAGCGCGTCCGTTTTGTCCTCCAAGTCGGCACGGCCCAGATGCGTGAACGTTCCCTCCAACTGCAGCCACTCCGCGTCGGCAATCCGTTTCGCCAGGGAGGCGGCCTCGTCTACGCCGGCCCCGAGGCGCCCCATGCCCGTTTCGATCTTGAGATGAACCAACACGGCTCGCCGGATGGCCGCCGCTGCCTGCGCGAGTGCTTCGATTCCCCGCCGGTCGAAGACCGTCAATGTGCATCCGCTGAGTACGGCCTGGCGCGATTCGGCCGGCGCCGTAGCTCCCAGCACCAGGATCGATTCGTCAAATCCCGCCTGACGCAGACTGCGGGCCTCGTCCAGGCGCGCCACCGCCACCCCGCCCGCCCCCGCGCGCACGGCGGCGGCAGCCACTTTGAGGGCGCCGTGGCCGTAGCCTTCAGCCTTTAGCACAGCCAACAGCGACACGTCCGGCCCCACGATTTCGAGCACGCGCCTCGTGTTCGCCCCGACTGCGTCGAGATCGATCTGAATCCAGACCGGTGCGTCCGGGTTCACCGTCATGATCTGTCGCCATGCCGGTGATTGACGGCACAGCAGTTTCTCGGCCTGAGCCTTCTCACCCAGGAGCTTCTCGGTAAGGCGCTCTAGGCGGTCTTCAGCGGCCCCTTTTACAAATACGGGAGTATCGGCATCAGCCAGTTCGGCAATGAGTTCTCCGGCCTGAGAAATTGTGTGCGCCTCCTTTAGACGATCTGGAGGAAGACCGGCCGCAAGGGCCGCGTTGCCCAGGGACCTGCCGGCGTCTCCGTAGGTGATGAGCGCGCTTAACCCCGCCTGCAGAAGCGGGCCAAGGCGATCGATGACCTCCGGTCCCGCGTCCCCCAGATGTCGTATGCCACCGAGAATCCCAACCGGATGGAGTTTCGTACTGTCGAAATGCCTCAGCGCCGTTTCCAGTGAGGCCGGTCCGTTGGAAAACGTGTCGTCAAACAGGGCGCCGTGCGCCTCGTTCTTCAGTAGTCGGAACCGGCCCTCCACCGGCTGCAGCGCGGCGATCCGGCCGGCTATCTCCCCGATCTCCATATCCAGCGCCAGGCCCAGCGCTGCCGCCGCCAGGGCGTTCCGCACGTTGTGCAGGCCGGGCATCCCGATCGTCACCGGCTCGCTGTAACCCCCGATTTCCAGCGTAAATTCCGTGGCGTCGATCTCAATTTCAAGGCCGGACGCTCGCACCGCCACATCCGATTCAATCCCGTACGAAAGTTTCCTGCCGTCGAACGATGCTGCCAGCCGCTTCGCGACCGGATCTTCGGCGGGGTAGATCAGCAGACCGTCCGCGGGCAGAGCCTCGACGATCGCCCGGTGCTCCGCCGCCAGTGCATCCATCGATCCGAAGTACTCCAGGTAGGTCTCGTCGAATCGAGTCAGGATGCAGATTGAAGGCGGAGCTAGTTTCGCCAGCTCGGCCATCTCCCCGTGCGAGTCTGTGGCCATTTCAAGTACGGCGATTTCATGCCCCGGATCCAGTTCGCCGATGGCCAGCGGAAGGCCCACGAGATCGTTGAAATTTTCGGGGTTGCGGAATACGTTGAAGCGGCCGGCCAGAATGTGGGCCGCGAACTCCCGGGTCGAAGTCTTACCGGCACTCCCGGCTATCGCGACGACCCGAGGCCCGAATCGACCGATCGCCAGCATCGCGTATCGCCGGACCGCCTCCAGTGGATCGTCGCTCAAAATCGCTAACCCGTTGTCTCCAGCCCACTGCTCACAAAGCACCGCCGCCGCCCCCGCCTCCAGGGCGTCGGCGATGAACTCGTGGCCGTCTCCGCGATCCGTTCGCATCGCCACGAAAAGATCGCTTTCTCGCACCCGGCGACTGTCGAACGCGAACCTTGGGAAACGCTCGGGTAGCGCGTCTGACTCCGCCCACACTCCGGCCACATCCAGGAGGTCGCTCAGATAAATCATCGATCGTCGCCGCTTTGGCCGGCCAGACCCGCGAGCCACCGCGGTATCTTGGCCGGAAGCTCAATATTGCGCGCCCGGTCTAGCGCCTCCCTCAGGTATCGGCCCCCGCGATCGTCCTGAGCGCTGGCCAGGTCGTCCAGCCCGGCTTTCCGAAACCGGATTCCCCGCGCTGACAGCGTGCCCGCATAATCGAGCGCTCGCACGATTGCCGCCATCTGTAACCGTCTGGCCGAATCAGCGTTAGTCCTCCCCTCCGATATCGCCCGGCGATACTGGTCGATTAGTTCGTGCTCGCCAGTCCCGATGTCCGGTCCCGGATAGATCAACAGCTCGGCCAGGTCCAACTCGGCCGGCCCGATGGCCACCGTTTCCATGTCCAGAACCCGTAGCGAGCCATCCCCCAACATGCAGATGTTCAGCGGCGAGAATGAGTTATGAATCACCCGGCGCGGTCCGCGGAGGAGGGGTCGGATGACGCTACGGTGAAATTCACCGCGAACGCCGGACCTGTCCCGGCTCACGGTATTAGAAGCCAGTCGTTCACACGCCACGTCAAATCTGCTCAACAACGTGCGCGTATTGACACGGTCAAGGATGGAACTCTGGCAGACGGCACGAAAGATACCGGAATACTCATCGGTGAGCCGGTGAAACCGGGCCAGGAGATCAACTGCCAGCCGCAGCTGGCGCATGCGCCGGCCCACATCAGCGCCGTCAAGATCGACGTGCAGGGGGCGGTCGCCGAGGTCTTCGAGTACCAGGTAGGCCGAATGACCCTCGATGATCGCTCCGCCGTGAACCGACGGCGACAGGCCCGGTGCGTAGCGGCCGGCTAGGTCGAGAATCCGCTCCTCGCGTCGAAAGCGGTGATCGAAGTACTTGTCAGAATCTCGGTGGTACGATTTCACCACGTAGCTTCGCGACCCGGGAGCCGCGGCGGGCGCGGTAAACCGCCAGATCGAATGTCGGGACTCGGATGTCACCACGGACCATTCGACCTCGTCCTCGCGCACCACTTCGGTCAACCCCAGAATTTCCAGGACCGAGGCGGTCATACGGTAGCCCGCCTGCCCCGTCCGCATCATCAGCCCGCCTCCGTCGCGTCGAGGCTGGCGACTGCTTCGTCAAACAACCGCCGCGCCGCGATCGGGTTCATGGGGCGATCCAACGGGACTGAATCAAGCCCGGCCCCAACCTCCGAAAGCAGATACCGGCGCGCGGTCAGGGTCGGCAGTAATCCAAACCGGCGTCGCCGCCACCCGTGGACCAGCGCTAGGCAGGAGCCATCCGGCGTCACCTGGACGATCAGGCGGGCCGGTCGCAGACTGGAAAAGCCGAACCAGACGAAGGCCAATTCGAGAACTCCGACCCCGTACAAGGCCGCAGTCCAGGGAATCGTCCAGATCGCGGCAATCACTAGAGCCAGACCCACCCCACCGGCGGCAAAGGTCCACAGCAGCAGCACCAGTTGCCGCCGGTCCAAACCTATCAGCTCCAGATGGTGATGAAACGGAGCCGCCACAAAAGGAAGTGGGAATTCAGAATGGTGGATCGAGTGTCGCTCAGGACCGCCGAAGCGGGCCGATCGTCGGTAAAAGGGTACGAGGATCTTGGCCTGCACGACCGAGGAAAGTCCCTCGAGAATCAGGATTCCGCCGATAAGCGGCAATAGAAGATCAACCCCCGCCGCCAGCGCCGCTGCCGTGAGGAGCGCGCCAAGCAGCAGGGCGCCGCTGTCCCCTAGGTAGATTCGGGCGCGGCGTTTACGGCCGGCTCGCGGCGCCCAGCTCGAAGGTAGGTTGAGCACGAGAATGCCGGCTGACGTGCCTGCCACGATCCAGGCCGGTCCCGGGGCTGCCATGGCCGCGGTGGCCGCCAGGGCGACACCGACCGCCGCGATCGTGCTCAGGCCGGAGGTGAGGCCGTCAACCCCGTCGCTGATGCCCGTGGAGACCGCCACGACGAGAAATAGGAGGAACGCCCAGAGCCCGAACACAATGTCACCAAATGCCCCGGGCCCGACCCAGTGCCGCAATCCGAATGGCGACCCCGCCACCGGTGCGAGCGTGTACACGATCGCCGCGATGGCTGCTGCCCCCGCTGCCAGCATCATGCTCCGTCCATCGCCGAACCCGCGACCGCGGACCGCCTTCGTGAGGTCGTCCGCGAATCCAATCGCAAAGAATGGGAGGCCGGCCAGGAGGATCATAAAGATCACCGTGCCCTGTCCGGCAATCACCGCTGCGATCCCTCCTGCCCCGATGGCGATCAGGATGGCCGGCCCGCCCACCAGCGGCAGGCGGGACGAGGCCGTCGGCGCCGCGCCCGGCCGATATGTGCCCGACTTCGATTCGCGCGAGCGAAATCCGGGAAACAGCTTCAGCCCGGCCCCGGCCGCAATCGCGGCCACCGCGAATCCGATCGCGATCTGTATATAAGCGTCTATGCGGGCCCTCCGATGTTCGATGATGGCGCTGAGCTACGCGGTACCGGCCGAGCGCCCCACTCACCAGCCATTATCCCAGCAGCTCGTCATAGACGGATTCAATTCGCTCGGCCCCGACTTCCCAGGCGAAATGTTCTTCCGCCCGGCGGCGCAGATGCGCTCCCTGCCGAGTGCGCTCATTGGGGTCACGCAGTAGATGCAGCAACGCCTCTGCCAGCGCCTCTACGTCGGGGGCGACCAGCGAT
>CAUYYU010000156.1:0-5535 GCA_963577415.1 Chloroflexota bacterium | reverse complement strand
ACATTTCGGCCATCGAGGAGGCGGAAGCGGCAGTCCGGGAGTCCGAGGATCGTTTTCAGGCGGCGGTGGGCGGCACCAACGCCGGCATCTTCGACTGGAACCTGATCACGGGAGAGCACTATCGCTCTCCGTCCTGGCACGAGATGTTTGGGTATGAAGCAGGAGAAATTGACTCCGGGATCGAGTCCACCAGGGCTTTGGTGCATCCGGATGACTCGCCGATATTCGCTGATGGAGTAGCGGATGTCCTCGCGGGCAAGACATCGTTCATGGACGCCGAATTTCGGCTTCGGACGAAGACAGGGGGATTACAAGTGGGTGGCCGCGCGGGCGAAGGCAACATTTGACGAGAACGGGAACCCAATCCGCCTCGCCGACAGTCAGACCCGGCCCGACCGCGCTCGCTACCTCGCCTGGGGGCCGGACTCCCGGTTGAACCGCCGCGCCGTCGGACCCGGAGTTCGAACACGCCGCCAGCAAAATCAGACAGGGAATGAGGATTGCCAGCGTCATTTTTCGCATCATGTAAACACCAATGAATTGTCCCGTTCACCACTAAAGACGGCCCCGCCCAACGAAAAGTTCCGCCCGGGTCAGATATCAGTCTGCGTCCCGCGGGGTGAGGCGAGCCCGGCGCCCGATTCAGCCCGCCGCCGGGGCGCTGCCGCCGGCGCGAACCTCAAACTCGACCGCGGCCACCACCTCGCCGCTGATTAGCACCTCCACCGAGTAGTTCCCGGCGCTGCCGGCTCCACCTGGATCGAAGAAAAACGCAAAATACCCCCGCGAGAAGGCCGCCGACGGCTCCATCTCGAACACGAACGACTCCACCCCGCCGCGCAGCCAGCGGACGCCCAGTACGGCGTCTTTACGCACTCCAATGACCTCCACTGATACAAAGGCGCGCTCGTCTTCGCCAAACACCGCTGCCGGCTCCGTCGGTCGCTGGCGCGAGTCTACTGCCCGCGTCATCGTCACCCGGCCCGTGGAGCCCTGCGGGGCAATCGGGGTGGGAATGGGGGTCGCGGTGGGCTTCAGGAGTCGCGGAGTGGCCGTTGCCTCCGCGGCCGGTAGCTCCGGGGTGGCGGTCGGATCCGCCACGTCGCCCGGGGTCGGTCTCGAAGGCGCCCCACCCGACTCCAAACCTGGCGGGGTGGCGGTTGCGGTGGGTAGTGGGCCGGGTTGATCTGTTTCACGCGGAGGCGAGGCCGGTTCCGTCGCGGGCGCCTCGGCCGCGTCCCCGCTCGAACCGCAGCCAGCCAACAACAACCCGCCCGCAAGCAAAAGGCCTACGGCCAGGGTCCAGCGTCCGCCCAAGATGCGCATGGTCCCGATAATCAGAGAGCCGACCCTACGGCCGCGCCCTCGCTCCTTTCATTGGGGTCTTCTCCACTTAACATCCTAAGACGAAACGTCCCGGATCGGGGATGGTTACTTAGTTATCTTCGGACCTCGGCGCGTGTCGGATATCAGGCGGGTCTTGGCGGGGAGCTCACCGGGTCGTACAATCGTTAAACGAGTTCACACTCATTGATAACCACGAAATGGCCGGAATCCGGCCAACAGGAGATTCCTTGGACGCGACTCAAACTGAAGCCGACGTAGTCCTGACCGAGACCGCGGCCGCCGCTTTTCGGCAGATCACCGAGCACAAAGAATATGAGAACGCGGCGCTCAAGGTCGGGATAGCCCCCGGTGGTTGTGGCGGCTGGGAGTACCAGCTCGGCATCGCGCAGCGTCCCGCCGACACCGACATTATCGGCGAATCGCTCGGCGTCACGCTATACCTCGACACTCCCACCCTGCCGCTCTACGACGGTTGCGTGATCGATTTCACGGACGGCCTCATGGGAGCCGGCTTCTCGGTATCCAATCCGAAGGCAGAGGCGTCCTGCTCCTGTGGACAGTCCTTCAAGGTCTCCGGCGAAGAGGGCGAGATCGAAGAAGGCTCCTGCAGCTCGGCGGTAGCCGTCCGCGACTAGACTCTCCCGCCGCCGGGCTTTCCGCCCGGCTGGATTCCAGATACTCCGCCTACCTTCACACCGGCGAACGCGCCCTCTCTCAACCGCGGGCGTCGCTAGCTCCAGGCCTATGGCCCAACTCCGCCAGGATTTCCCGCGCTACCCCGGCCTCGTCCCAGGCCACCGGCCCATCCGGCCCGATGATCGAATTCTCGTGCCCCTTCCCGGCCAGCAGCACCGTGTCCCCCGCCTCCGCCCTCTCGAACACATGCCGAATCGCCTCCCGACGATCGTGGACCATCGCATGCGGGGTTTCGGGCTTGTCGGCCAGCGCCCCGTTTTCGATATCCGCGGCGATCGCATCCCGGTCTTCTCCGCGCGGATCCTCGTCGGCGATCACGAAGTAATCCGAGTTCAGGGCCGCTACCGCCCCCATCGCCGGTCGCTTCTCCGTGTCTCGCTCACCCGCGCTGCCGAAGACGAGCAAAAGCCGTCCAGACGAGTATCGAGCCAGGAGCTCGAGCACATTTCGTAGACTCTCGGCGGTGTGCGCGTAGTCGATCACCACCTCGAAAGGCTGGCCGATGACCACCACCTGCATGCGCCCCACCACCCCGGTGAATCCGGCGACACCGCGTGCACACTCCTCCAGCGAAATCCCCAGCCCGCCCGCCGTTGCGATCGCTGCCAGGCAGTTATCCACATTGAAATCACCCACCAGCGGAGACTCGAAATCCGCCGTTCCCCAGGGAGTCTCGGCGGTAAAGCGGATCCCTTCCATCGATCCGGTGACGGCCGTTCCCCGCACGTCGGCTCCGGCGCTCCGGCCGTAGGTCAGAACCGGAATCGTCCCTGCCAGTTTTCGCAACAGCTCCAGGTGATCGTCCTCCGCCGGGAACACCGCCCATTTATCCCGGCCCCCACCACCCACCGCCACCAGATCGAGCAGACGGGCCTTGGCTTCCACGTAGGCCGCGACCGTCCCGTGATAGTCCAGGTGCTCGCTGGTGATCCGGGTGAACAGGGCGACGTCGAAGGCGAACCCGTCCACCCGGCCAAGGTCCAGGCCGTGGGACGAGGTCTCCAGTACCGCCCAGTCGTTTCCAGCGGCGACCATTTCGGCCAGCAGCCGCTGCGATTCCAGGGATGAAAGGGTCGTCTGGTGCTCGGGATTAGCTAGTCGGGCAGTACCGATCCAATGATCGACGGTGGAAATCAACCCCGGCGAACGGCCTGAGGCCAGCAGCATTTCGGTAAGAAGGGTCGCGGTCGTGGTCTTGCCATCGGTGCCTGTCACCCCGATCAGCCCGAGGCGCTCGTCCGGAAATTCGTGAAACCGCCTGGCCACGGCGGCCATCGAGCGCCGCGCTTCGCTCACCCGCACCTGGGCGATCTCCGGCGGCAGATCGAGAAAGCGCTCCACCAGGACGGCCGCCGCGCCTCGGCCCACCGCATCGCCCGCGTGATCATGCCCATCGGCGTCAGCTCCCACTACGCAGATAAAGAGGTCTCCGGCGGTGATGGCCCGCGAATCAAATTCGACCCCCGCGATCTCCGGATCGCCGCCGCGCAGCTCGGGGGCCGGTAAATCCTTGATCAGCTCTCGCAGTCGCACGATCAGCCGGGCGGCGGGTCCGTCGCCCGGCCCGCCCGGATCGACTGCCATGCTGCCCGGGCCGGCATTAGCACTCTAGTCAGAGCCAGGTAGGAAAGCTGATTCAGCGGCCTGTCGTAAGCGCCGGGATGAAGCACCTTCCGCGGCTGGAAGCCCTCCTTGAACCGATTCACGCCGGCCATCGGATCATCGTCGATCTCCGGGTCCTCCAGCCCCCAGAGATCGTAGGTCTCGCAGCCCTGTTCCCGCCCCCACCGCATCGCTTCCCATTGCAGCATGTAGTTGGGCATTGCCCGGCGGTGAACGCCGGTGGAGGCGCCGTACAGATACGTGGCCACCGAGCCGCAGCGCACGGAGAACAGAGCGGCCACGTCCTGACCCTCGACACTGGCGATCAGCAGCCGGCCGGCGTCGGGCTGGTAGGTCTCCCACACCGCGTCGTAGTACTCCTGCCCGTGAACAGCGAAGCCGTCCCGCTTTCCTGTCACCACCGTCATCGCATAGAAGGAGTCCAGGTCGGCGCCGCCGGTCGCCACCCGCACCTCCACCCCGCGCCTCCCGGCGAGCCGGACGTTGTATCGGGTCTTGGATTTGAATCCGGCCAGAATCTCTTCTTCCGGAGGCCGCAGGTCCACATAGCCCGTCGCGCGAATCTGGATGTATTGCGGCGTGCGGTTGAAACCCAGATCCGCCAGCGCCGGCCCGACGGTATCCATGGATTCAACCGGAGGCTCAATTCTCAAAAACGAGGCACCGGACCCGGCGGCGATCTGCACGGTTTCGTCCAGCAACGGTCGGATCGCTTCCAGTGGCGCCGGGCCGATGGGACCGCGGGGTACGTAAGCCACGCCCGCTCCGGGCAGAAACTTCAGCGGCCGCGCCGCCCGGGTCAGCAGTTGCAGCCCCGCCTGCGGTGTCCCGTCGCCGGCCACCGCTCCAAGCCGCACGGCCCGCCAGCCGAACCGGATCTTCAAATCTCCCCAGAGCTCGCCCTGCAGAAAGCTCGGGTGCGGGCTCCGCTCAATCAGCCCCGCCCACTCTCGGCCATCCAGAGGGCGGACGGTGAATTTTTCGCCGTCGTGATCCATCGATCTACGGCGAACGGACGCCGTGGTGGAGGGCCACGCTGCCCATACCGAGGCGGGTGAAGCTCACGTCGTCAAAGCCATTTTCGGAGAGCAGTTGCGCCAGGCCCTCCGCGTCCCGAAAGCGTTGCACCGACTCGGGCAGATACCGGTAAGCGAACGGATGCCCGGTCACCAGCCGACCCAGCAGCGGGACCACCCTCCCAAAGTACAACCTGAACAGCCGGCCCACCGGCCCGTTCCCCATCGGCGTGATCTCCAAAATCGTCACGGTGCCGCCCGGCTTCAGCACCCGGGCGAACGATTTCATAACGGCCGACAGGTCGCGGATGTTGCGAATAGTGAACGCTGTGATGATGGCGTCCACCGATTCGGGCCCGACCGGCAACGTCAGGGCGTCGCCCTGCACGTAGCCGACCCGCTGAGGGTCGTCCCCAGGGCGGGTGGTGGCCACCCGTAGCATGGACAGCGAAAAATCCACGCCGATCGCCCGAAGGTGGGGTCCCCCCGCAGCCGCTACCATGCGGGTCAGATCCCCGGTCCCGGCGCCGACGTCCAACACCACCCGGGGCTCGCGGGCCAGCGCCCGGCGGACTGCCTTCCAGCGCCATCGCAGATCCATGCCCAGGCTTATCAACCGGTTGGCGCGGTCGTAGCGCGGCGCGATCGCGTCGAACATCCGGCGGACGTCGACCGCCTCGTCTTCCGTCGCTTTAGCTGGCCCGGCTGACGACGTAATGGGTCAATCCCTCCAGCGCCCGCAAGTAAGGATCGTCCGTAAAGCCCTCCAGACTGTCCCGGGCCTTCTGGCCGAACCGCTCGGCGTCGGCGCGGGCGCTGGCCACCGCCCCCGACTGGTCAAGCTCGTTCAGAG
>CAUYYU010000155.1:0-5548 GCA_963577415.1 Chloroflexota bacterium | reverse complement strand
TCGACATTGCGGGGGACGTTTGGCCGGCTGCGGGAGCTGCGGGAGAATCTGCGTTCGGCGGTTCCGGGGCAGCCGTGGACGCACCTGTCGATGGGGATGACTTCCGATTTCGAATACGCGATCGAGGAGGGGGCGACGATCGTTAGGGTAGGTCGGGCAATCTTCGGCGAACGCGGCTAGAGTAGTTGCTGGCCGGCCGGCCGAACCCGAGTAATCTACCAACAGGAGCGTGCGGAATTGGTCCAGATCGCTGAACTTGTCAACACGGTCGTCAATATTCTGACGATCCTTCTGTTCGCGCGGTCCATCCTTTCGTTCGTGATCCGGGACCCGCACAACCCGATCATGCGGTTTTTGTACGACGTCACCGAGCCTATCCTGGCGCCGATCCGCCGCAGGATGCCGCCGATGGGGGGATTCGATCTTTCGATGCTCGTGGCGTTTTTCGGGATACAGATTATCGGCCGGATTCTGGTCCAGTTACTGCTGCGAGGCCTCTGATTGCGATGGCGGTGGCGCTGCGAGAACGGGGCGATCGGATTCTGGTCGAGGTAGCGGTCTCGCCGGGAGCCAAAAGCGACGCGGTGCGCGGTGAGGCGGAGGGAGCGGTGCGGATCGCGCTGAGGGCCAGGGCGCGGGAGGGGCGGGCGAACGAGGCGCCGGTGAAGTTCCTGGCGGCCAATCTGGGGGTGCCCAAACGAGACGTGGAAATTGTGCGGGGGAAGGCGTCGCGGCGCAAGACTGTGGCGGTGGCCGGGAGCACGCCGGAGAAGGTGCGACGGAGGCTGGCGGGGGAAGAATCGTGAGCGCGTTTCGAACTCCCAGGGGGACGCAGGATCTGCTGCCGGACGCGCGGCCGGGGTGGGATCACGTGATTGAGGTTTTCGAGCGTCAGTGCCGGTTGTTTGGGTTCGAGCGAATTGAGACGCCGACGTTCGAGAACACGGCGCTGTTCGCGCGGGCGGTGGGGGTGGACACGGACATCGTGGGCAAGGAGATGTACACGTTTGACGATCGGGGCGGGGACAGCCTGACGCTGCGGCCGGAGGGCACGGCTTCGGTGGTGCGGGCGTATAACCAGCACGGGATGAAGAACTGGGCGCAGCCGGTGAGGCTGTATTACGTGACGCCGATCTATCGCTACGACCGTCCGCAGGCGGGCCGGCTGCGGCAGCATCACCAGATCGGGGCGGAGGTGCTGGGAGAGGCCGACGGGCATGTGGACGCGGAGGTGATAGCGCTGATCTGGACGGTGCTGGGCGAGCTGGGGCTGAGCGGATTGCAGCTGAACGTGAACAGCATCGGCGACCGGGAGGACCGGGAGCGGTACCGGGAGGCTCTGCTGGCCTACTACCGGCCGCTGGCGGACAGATTGTGCCGGGACTGCCAAGCGCGGTTGGAGTCGAATCCCCTGCGGCTGCTGGATTGCAAGGAAGGCTCGTGCCAGCCGTTCAAGGCGGACGCGCCGCGGTCGGTGGATTTCCTAGGACCCGAGGCGCAGCAACATTTCGAACAGGTGCAGGCGGCGTTGAAGGCGCTGGGGATTCCATTTGAGCTCAATTTCCTGCTGGTGCGGGGGCTGGATTACTACACGCGCACGGTGTTCGAGATCTGGCCGGCGGAAGTGGGAGGGCAGACGACGATCGCCGGGGGCGGGCGCTATGACCTGCTATCGGAGTTCGTCGGAGGCGATCCGCTGGCCGGGGTGGGGTTTGGCTGCGGGATCGAGCGGGTGTTGCTGAATCTGGAGAAAGCGGGGCTGATGCCGCCGCCGGTGACGGGTCCGACGGTGTACGTGGCGCCGCTGGCGGAGGCGGCGCAGGACGCGGCGACGGCGCTGGCGGGGCGGCTGCGGGGGGCGGGGATCAGCGTGCTGGCCGGATACCGGCAGGCGAGCCCGAGGTCGCACCTGCGGCGGGCGAACGCAGCGGGGGTGCGGTTCGCGGCGATCCTGGGAGAGCGGGAACTGGAAGCGGGACGGGTGGGGTTGAGGGACATGCTGTCGGGACTGCAGGACGAGGTGGCGCTGGAGGAGGTGGTGAAGGAAATCCAGAAGCGCTCGGCGGCGGCGTCCGAGTAACGGGGGCGCTGGTACTATCTGGGGTCGCGGGCGGTGGGTTCAAGCTGCTCGCGGCGGATGCTTTGAGCAACCAGATTTTCTCAGTCGGAATCATCTCTCATGCTGGCGATAATTGACTACGGGGCCGGGAATTTGCGCAGCGTCGAGCGCGCGGTGCGGCACGTGGGAGCGGAGTACCGGGTGACGATGGACCCGGAGGTGATCGAAGCGGCGAGCGGGGTGATCCTGCCGGGAGTGGGGGCGGCGAAGGACACGATGACGGGACTGGGCAGCCGGGATCTGCTGCACCCTGTGCGGGACGCGATCGTGTCGGGCAGGCCGTTCTTGGGAGTGTGCATGGGATTGCAGGCACTTTTTGACGGGAGTGAGGAGGACGGGGGGACGGAATGCATGGGGCTGTACCCGGGGACGATCCGCAAATTCCCGGACGGTTTACACGTGCCGCACATGGGATGGAATCAGGTGAACGTGAAGGACGATTTGCCGATCATGGAAGGCATCGAACCGAGGACGCATTTCTACTTCGTACACTCGTATTACGCCGGCCCGCCGGACGCGCCGTTCTGCGGGGCGACGACCAGCTACGGGGTGGATTTCTTGAGCGTGCTGCACGATGGGAACGTGTTCGGAACGCAATTTCACCCGGAGAAGAGCGGGCGACCAGGTCTGCGCATTTACGCGAATTTCGCGCTACTGGCCGGGGAAGCTGTGGACGAGGAGGCGCTCTGAGATGGAGATCTATCCGGCGGTGGACATCAAGGACGGGCGGGCGGTGCGTTTGGAGCAGGGGGACTTCGAGCGGGTGACGGTGTTCGACGACTCGCCGCTGGCGGCGGCGCGCCGCTGGGCGGAGGCCGGGGCGGGGTGGATACACATGGTTGACCTGGATGGGGCGCGGTCTGGAAGGCCGGTGAACGCGGAGCTGGTGCGGGAAACGGTGAAGGGGGTGGAGGCGCGGGTCCAGCTGGGCGGCGGGCTGCGGGACATGGCGGCGGTGGAGGCGGCGCTGGGGCTGGGGCTGGGGGTGGAAAGGGTGGTGTTGGGGACGGCGGCGGTGGAGAATCGGGACTTGCTGGTGGAGGCGTGCGGGATGTATCCAGAGCGGATCGTGGTCGGAATCGACGCCCGGGACGGGCTGGTGGCGACTCACGGCTGGGCGCAGGACACGGCGGTGACGGCTCTATGGGCGATCGAGGATGTGTCGCTGCCGGGAGTGGCGGCGATAGTGTTCACGGACATCGGCCGGGACGGGATGATGAAGGGGCCAAATATGGAATCGCTGAAAGCAGCGGTGAAGGCGGCGGGGGTGCCTTTAATCGCGAGCGGGGGGATATCGACGATTGAGGACGTGCGGGCGGTGGCGGAGGCCGGAGCGGCGGGAGCGATCATCGGACGGGCTCTGTACGACGGCTCCATCAACCTAGCGGAAGCGCTGCGAGTGGCAGCGGAGGTGAGCGACTGATGCTGACGCGAAGGGTGATTCCCTGCCTGGACGTGAAGAACGGACGCAACGTGCGGGGGGTGCGATTTTCGGCGGACCGGGACGCGGGCGATCCGGTGGAGCTGGCGGCGTATTACAACGAGTCGGGCGCGGATGAGCTGGTGTTCTACGACATCACGGCGTCGGCGGAGCACCGGGACATCATGCGGGGAATGCTGGAACGGGTGGCGGACCAGGTGTTCATTCCGCTGACGGTGGGGGGAGGAATTCGCAGTGCGGACGACATGTTCCAGATGCTGCGCTCGGGAGCGGACAAGGTGTCGCTGAACACGGCCACGGTGGAGAATCCGGACCTGATCCGCGAGGGCGCGGACCGCTTTGGCAGCCAGTGCGTGGTGCACTCGATAGACGCGCAACGGGTGGCGGACGGCCCGGCTAAATGGGAGGTGTGGACACATGGGGGGCGGAACAATACCGGGATGGACGCGGTGGAGTGGGCGGTGCAGGGGGTGGAGCTGGGGGCGGGGGAGATCGTGATGAACAGCATCGATGCCGACGGGACGCGGGACGGGTACGATCTGGAACTGCTGCGGGCGGTGAGCCGGTCGGTTTCGGTGCCGGTGGTGGCATCGGGCGGGGCGGGGACGCTGGAGCACCTGGCGGAGGCGCTGCTGGAAGGCGAGGCGCACGCGGTGCTGGCGGCGTCGATATTTCATTACAAGGATTTCACAGTGGGTGAGGCGAAGGAATTTTTAGCGGAGAAGGGGATACCAATGCGGAAGGCTTTCGCATGAGCGTGAGTTATGAAAAGGTCGGCGTGGATCGGATCAATTTTGGTAAGGACGGGCTGCTGCCGGCGATAGCCCAGCACTTCGAAACGCGGGAGGTGCTGGTGCAGGCGTTTATGAACGAGGAGTCGTTTCGGCGGACGCTGGAGATCGGGCAGGCGGTGTTCTGGAGCCGCTCGCGACAGGAGCTGTGGCACAAGGGGGCGACCAGCGGGAACTTCCTGCCGGTGAGGTCGATCCGGTTGAATTGCGAGGAGAACTCGCTGCTGCTGTTGTGCGATCCGCTGGGACCGACGTGCCACACGGGGGAGATTTCGTGCTACTTCCGGGAGCTTGACTGGGAACCGCCGGCGGGCGAGTAGGGGTGGCCGCGCCTGGGCGTCGGGTGGACTAGTTGCGCCTCAGGTCAGATGAAGATGAGGCGGGTCTCTTTGTTGGGGGAATTCGAGGAATAGGCGAAGGGCGGGGCCTGGCGGCCCCGCCCTCGGTATCCGTAATCGCTATCCGCGGCTTTTAGCTGTTACCCCGGCCGTTGCCGCCTCCGTTGCCACCGCCGTTTCCGCCACCGCTGTTGCCGCGGTCGTCGTCGGAATCGCCTTCATCGTCCGAGTCGGAGTTGCCGCGGCCGCTGTTACCGCGACCGTTGCCATTGCCCGAGTCGTCGTCCGAATCGGAGTCGGAACCGGAGTTGCCGCGGCCGTTGCCGCCTCCGTTGCCATTGCCGTAGTTACCGTTGCCGGAGTCGCCGTCGGAGTCACCGTCGGAGTCCTCATCCGAATCGGAGTCGGAGCCGGAGTTGCCGCGGCCGATACCGTTGCCTCTACCGCTGTTGCCGGATTGGGAATCGCTGTCGAGGTCTGAATCGCCGTCGATGACAACGGCGTATTCCTCAATGTCACCGCCCTCGTTTTCGGATTCGAGAATCGGCTAGATGGCCTCGATGGTCGGGTCGGGATCTTCTGAGCCGTCGCCGGAGCCGTCGCCATCACCGGAGCCGTCACCGAAGCTATCGCCATCGCCAGAACCGTCTTCGCTGGTGGTCATACCGTCGTGGGAATCGGCGAAGACCGGGGCCATGACAAACCGCTGTAGAGCGAGCACCATCACCACCAGGATCACGATGTATTTCTTGATTTTCATGATCCGTCGAACCTCCCGATTCGCGGTCTACAGCGGATTCAGAAAAAAGCCCGCTCGCATCCATCCTGGATGTTGAGCGGGTCTCCCCGGTTAAGGGTA
>CAUYYU010000154.1:0-5565 GCA_963577415.1 Chloroflexota bacterium | reverse complement strand
ATGAAAGACGCATGGCAAGAAGGGAAGAAGGGTGGGGTTCAATTCAGATCAAGGCGTGGCTTGAAGCATCAGTTCCACCGCCTCGCGGCCGGTCATCCCAGTCGTTATTCCGATGGCGGCTGCCTGAGGCGTCGTTCCCACGATCTTTGCATCAAAGAGATCTTCCGGTTCGACGAGCGGGTTCTCCGGCGTGCCTTTCGCAATCGCAATCGCTTGCCCGAACTCGGCAGGCGTTTCCAGATCGTAGATCCCACACCCGACGATGCCAGCCTTAGTGAGAATCGAACAATACTGGCCCTTGTTCCATCGATGGCTCATGCCGATCGCACTGCCGTTTTCGAAGTTCAGTGTCCGGTTCGTCGTTCTGGGAAGTTCGTCGCTCATATCGAGGGTGATTGCTAGGAAATTGCTTTTTCAGCCCTGTTTTTCCAGCCCGATCTGAGCCGGGGTAGGTGGGGGTGCAAGCACAGAATTTACTCCCGGACAGGGGCTCGTTCAGAAGCGCTGGCCTGATTCTGGTCAGTCCAATGGAAAAATTCAACCATATAGCCATCTGGATCGTGAAGATAAAGCTGTTCTACGCCGTCACCGCGCATCATAGGTCCGCCTAAAATTTCAAGTCCAACCTCTTCCAGTCGGGCTTTGACGGCCGGTAAATCCTCCACTTCCAGAGCAATGTGGGTGGCTAACCCGGTGTGTTTTCCCGTGCCGGGATCTTTAAAGCCAGCTGGGGCCGTGGTATCGTCGGCTACAATTAGATGAAATTCGTCACCACCGGGGCAGCGAAACCAGGCCCCACTAAAGGTAAAGTTTGGGGGTCTGGGTACTTCTTCCAGACCAATTACTGTCCCGTAAAACCAGCGGGATTTCTCTAAATCTTCTACAACTAAACCACAGTGCTGCATTTTTTTTATTTTCATTGAGCCCCCTTTTTCGATTGTCTTTTAGATTAAAGTTAACTCCACACAAAATAAAGGTGTCTTTTCAATAGTAGGGGCACGCCCCTGCGGTTGCGCTAAGGGCAGGCTCTTGCGGTCATCTCGTTAGGCAGACTTGAGGCTTGCCCGGCGAACGCAAGATCATGCGCCAATCCAAAATCAATTAGATAATGCGTGTTAAATTGCTAGGAAATTGCTTTTTCAGCCCTGTTTTTCCAGCCCGATCTGAGCCGGGGTAGGTGGGGGTGCAGTCGAATCGGAGGCGCGCGCGCGGGAGATTCAACCCGACTTAGAAAATCTAATGAAAATAGATACGCGCGGCGTGATCGTCACTGCCCGCGCTTCGAGCGCCGATTGCGATTTTGTATCCCGTTTCTTCGCCCCGCCGTGGGGAGTTGGTTGGTTGAAGCACCATGTCGGTTAGGCTTGTTGGCAAGTCGTCACCACTATGAGATGAGAACGCGGGAATCCCCACGAGACTTAATCCTCAATAATACGCAATCGCCCGGCCCGGCCCGCCGTGGCAGTCTTTGACTTTAACGGCGGCGAAGATGAAGTAGGCACCTTCGGGCATTTGGCCGACGTGGGTGAGGTACTCGACGCCGACCATCCCGCGGCTGCCGAGGGCCCAGTAGGTCATCAGGGCGCGACGCGGATCGACGCCGCCCAGGCGCGGGCCGTCGGTCGCGACGCAACGGATGCCTTTGTCGGCCAGGTAGATGATGGCGTCGGGTCCGGGGGACGGCCAGCCTTCGCTCTTGCCTTCGAGCGGGTGGACCATGCAGGCGTCGCCCGCTGCGTTGGCCTCGAAGTACTTGTCGCTGTGGTCGCTATGGAAAACGACGACGTCGCCCGGCTCCAGCTCGCCGTGCCGGTTCTCGTACGCCTTGATGTGGTCCACCGTGATCTCGGGCGAGGCGGGCCAGGCGTCCTCGTCGGTCGTCCCAACCAGCCGCCGCACGTCGATCACGCGCGCCCGGCCGCTGGTCTGCGAGATCGGCACCTGTTCGGTCGTCACGCTGCTCGTCCCGCGCCGGCCGTATTCCTGCTCGTAGTCGGCGAGCCATTCTTGCACCTCGGGAGCGTAATCGTCGTTGTCGAACCCCTTGGGCGGCAAGGCGTAGGCGGGCGGCACGAGGTGCGTCCCGGCCTGACTGTCGAACAGGTGGGTGTGATGTTGGAAGTCGCGATCGGCGTCGTACATGAAATCGACCTTGTAGTAAGCCTGCCGGTGGTTGCCGGGGCCGTACCCGGGCCACGTGATCGGCAAGTCCATCGAGAGCGTCACCGTTAGGTCGACCGCCCGTTTGCGGCGGGCCGATTCGATGAGCCGCGCCGCCAGCTTTTCATCGACGATCGCGAACACCCGCCCCTCGCCGTAGGGCGCGCCGGCGTGTTTGGGGCCGATCATGCAGAAGAACGCCCCGGTCGTCGGCAATTGCGCCAGCCCGGTGGCGGCCTCGGTCCAGATCATGCCGTATTTCAGCCCCGCGTAATGCGTCGGCTCGGCCAGGTCGGGCATCGGGCCCATGCTGGGGCTGTCGCAGCCCGCGGTCATGACGCCGCGTTCGCCCAGGTATTCCATGCAGGCGGGGCTGGGGGCGGGCCAGGCGGGGGTCAGTCCGGCGGCGGGCAGGGCGATAAACCGGTGTCCGGCGGGGAAGGGCTTGTAATACTTGTCGGTATAGCCGGTGTGGAACAGGACGACGTCGCCGAAGCGCAACGGGCGGTTCTTGGCCTCCCAGGCCTTGACATGCTCGGGCTCGATCAGCGGGCTGTCGCCGTTGGGCGCCTGATCGAGCAACTCGCGCAACTCGATCACGCAGGCCTCGCCGCCGAACTGCCAGGCGGGGGTCTTGTCGATATACATGTCGCCGTAGGGGCCGGCCTTCGGCCTGTTAAGTTCGGGCCGCAGGACCGAGTGCGGCGGTACGTCGATCTGCGTGGCCGTGTTGCCGTCCATCAGCAGGGTATCGACGTTATACGCACTGGCGGGTCCGATCCGGCGCTGATGGGTGATCTGGAAATAGGGAAATTGTGGGTGCGGCCAGGTGCAGGGCAGCTCGGGCGCGACCAACAGGGAGAGGTCAAGAAAGCCGTCATCCCCTCGGGCTGCCTGGGATCGGACCGCTCCCGTGAGACTGAGCGTCAAGGCAAGCAGCAGGCCTGTGCGGAAGAGGGTGGTCAACACCGGCTTCGAGGGTCTCGGATTGGTGTGTGAATCAACCATGATATTGGCTCCAGTTACGGATGAAATGATATGATCGGCAAGGTGTCTATCCCAACGGTTCCCAAATCTTCGGTCGAATCGGTGGCGATTTGCAAATCAAAAAAGCCGTCGGCGAACTGCACCGGCGCTCGTCGGCCGGTCGCATCGAAGGATTCACGGTTGGATTATTGCTAGGAAATTGCTTTTTCAGCCCTGTTTTTCCAGCCCGATCTGAGCCGGGGTAGGTGGGGGTGCAGAAGTTACCGGTCGCGCCGTCGTTGCGGCCGCCAATGTCAATCGGTCTCAAGTCCGTCGCGTAGGACCCGGCATTGAGGTACCCCTGGTTGTCGTTCGCCACGCTCAGGGCCGTCCCGTCCTGGTGGATGGTGACGTTGGCGGGCGAGTTGCCGGCGGGCAGGACGGTGATTGTCGTGAGGGTAAAGGTGTCACTGAGGATGGTGCCGGCAGGTGCGATGGTGGCGTTCCCATGGCCTTTGTGAAGGCCGAAGTTGCCGTCCCCGTCCCCAATGCCGGTGTCGATCCCGATCTCGAAGTTGTTACCGGGAAAGGGCGCCGATACTCCCTGATTGAACACGAATTTCTGGCCGGCAGTGCTGTCAACGTCGAAGAGCACAAAGGCCGTCAATCCGTCGCTATTGGTGGCGAACAATTGCAGGTTGGTGGTGGAGGTCAGGGCCGAATCGCCGCCCGGGAAGCGCACCGCCTGACGCGCAATCTCATTGACCGTCACGCTCTCCTGGGTAGGCGAAGTGCCCAGGGGGCCGGAGAGTTGGAAGACGACTCCGCCGGCATTGTCGGTCCATTGCAAGGTCCCGCCCGGCCCGCCGGTGGCATCGATGCCCGTATCGTCGAGGTGGAGGAGAAGGGTTCCGGAAGCGACGTTGGGCAACGGAACCGCCTGAAGGGTGCCGGTGATGAGAAGAGCCGATGCGAGGAGAAGCGCCGGGGTGGTGGCGAGGTCGTGGCGAGTGAGCATGGGTATCGGGCCCCGGCAGGAGGGCCGGTCAATGGTTAAAGCCAGATGGGAGAAAAGAGACCAGGGCGGGTTCCGCGAACCCGCCCCTGGATTTCGTTGTGGTCAGTTGCGACGCCGGCGAAGACCGAGCGGCAAAAGACCAAGCGCGGCCAGCACGAAGGCGGAGGGCTCCGGAACGAGCAAAGCAGCTTCCACCGCCATCCGGTCGGCGTCGGTCAAGGCACCCTGGTAAATGACCACTTCCACGATGTCGCCGTCGTGCAGGGAGTTGAAGTTGCCGGTCGCGCCGTCGTTGCGGCCGCCAATGTCAATCGGTCTGAAGTCCGTCGCGTAGGACCCGGCATTGAGGTACCCCTGGTTGTCGTTCGCCAGGCTCAGGGCCGTCCCGTCCTGGTGGATGGTGACGTTGGCGGGCGAGTTGCCGGCGGGCAGGACGGTGATTGTCGTGAGGGTAAAGGTGTCACTGAGGATGGTGCCGGCAGGTGCGATGGTGGCGTTGCCGTGGCCTTTGTGGAGGCCGAAGTTGCCGTCCCCGGCCCCAACGCCGGTGTCGATCCCGATCTCGAAGTTGTTACCGGGAAAGGGCGCCGATACTCCCTGATTGAACACGAATTTCTGGCCGGCATTGCTGTCAACGTCGAAGAGCACAAAGGCCGTCAATCCGGAGCTGCTGGTAGGAAACAGTTGGAGGTTGGTGGTGGAGGTCAGGGCCGAATCGCCGCCTGGAAACCGCACCGCCTGACGGGCAAACCCATTGACCGTCACGCTCTCCTGGGTAGGCGAAGTGCCCAGGGGACCGGAGAGGTCGAAGTTGACCCCGCTGATGTTATCGGTCCACCGCAAGGTGCCGCCCGGTCCGCCCGTGGCGTCAATGCCGGAGTCGTCGAGGTGAAGAAAGGCCGTGCCGGAGCTCACCGAGGGCAAGGTCGCGGCGGAAAGCGACCCGGCTGTGGCGAGACCGAAGAGAATGGTGAAGAGGCGTGTTTTGGTAGTCATTGGTTCGTTCTTGGTAAGTGAGTTTTGGAAGCAAGCGGGCGGGAAAGTTCGCACCGTTGTGGCCGGCACGATCTTTCTCATCAGAAAGATCATCAAAAATGGGAAAAAAAATGAAAAGTCAACGGCAATCTTGGAAGGTTCCAGATTTGCGCTTTGGCGGATTCGAAATGTCAGAAAATTGCTTATACGAGCGGAGTTGACGGCAATTTCGTAAGCGTTGTTTGAACTCAAGAAAATGCGAATGAAACACCGAAACCTCCGCGACGAAGATCGTGGAGGATCTACCGAATGAGAAGAGCAGAATCAAGGAGTTGGTTGATGAACGCTTGGAACTCAAGCACAGTCCCGAACAGATTGGCGATTCGCCCGGTTACCGATGGGTTGTGGTGCGAATTGTCACCGCATTTCACGTGGAGTTCCAGCGG
>CAUYYU010000153.1:0-5566 GCA_963577415.1 Chloroflexota bacterium | reverse complement strand
TTCCCAGCAGTTGCACTTCCTTCACGCAGATCCGATGCCAGCTGGTCTCGATGCTGCCCGAGTCCGTGAACTGCCCCATTTCCACGAAAGTCCCACCGTCCCGCAGCATCTCTATCCCCTCCGGCCCCGCCTGCGGGCTGCCACTGCAATCCATCACCAGGTCCGCCCCATATCCGCCCACCACCTCCCTCACCGCCGCGATCCGTGCCTCCGGCGTTTGGTGCTCCTCGATCGAGACCGTGGCGTCGGCCCCATACAGCCGGCAGAGCGCCAGCCGCGGCTCCTCCGGCGCCCCCACCACCACCACCCTCCCCGCTCCTCGTTGTTGAGCCGCGATCAGCGCCAGGATTCCAATCGGACCAGAACCCTGGATCACCACCGTGTTTCCAGCCTGAAATCCTTCCGCACCCAGCAACGACGCCCGATTGAACGCTCGTGTGATCGACGCGAACGGTTCCACCAGCGTCCCCACCATCACCGGCATGTCGTCCGGCAGGCGAAACACCTTCGTCGCCGGGAATTCCTCCAGGTCGATGTAGAGCATTTCCGCCCAACCACCCCAGAGATGCGGCGCGTGCTCGAACCCAATCTTCCGCCCGTAATACGTCGGGTTCAGGCACCGATTCGCCCGCGATGGATAGTGCACGCAGTAGTAGCAAACCCCGCACGACATCAACGGCGGCAGCATCACCCGGTCTCCCACCCGGAGCGGTCGATCCATGTAATCGACCGTCAAATCCGGGCCGATTTCGTCTATCATCCCCGCCACCTCGTGACCCAGCGTAAACGGCCACGGCAGCTCCCCCGGCCAGTGCCCTTTCAGGATATGCAAATCCGTCCCGCACACGCCGCAGGCCTCGATTCGGATCAGCGCACCCTTCGCCGGCGCCCTCGGCCTGGCCACGCGACGCAACTCCGGTTTAGCTCCGGGACCGTCAAACGTGATCACCCCGATATCCGACCCGCGATCACCGGCCGTCATCCCTCTGCCTTCCATGTTCCTTATCTGCTACCAGGTAAAAATAGTAGCCGCGTGGCGGTCTTCCGCCCCGGGTAACATCGCCGGAGTCTATCGAGAAAGACTCCCAAACGCCCCACCTCCCCACCACCCGCCATAATGTCTCCAGCACAGCCATTCAATCCCCGGCCCCTCGACTCACCGCCACAAAGGAACAACCCCTGAACCCACAACCCTTCCGCGTCGGCCTCACCGCCGATTTCCTCGACGAAGACGGCCACCTCCCTCCCTGGGACGTCGGTCTCAACGTCCTTTGCGAAATCACCTCCGACTACGAATTCATGCCCAACGTTCCCGAGATCGCTCCCGATCACATCGCCGCTTTCGACGCCGTCGTCGCCCGCATCCCGCGCTTCAGCGCCCATACGTTGGAAGCCGCCGATCGCCTCACCATCCTGGCCCGCTTCGGCGTCGGTTACGACACCGTCGATATCGACGCCTGCACCCGCGCCGGCGTCGTCGTCACCACCACCCCCGACGGCGTCCGCCGCCCCATGGCCGAAACCGTCCTCACCATGCTCCTCGCCCTCAGCCACCGCCTCACCATCAAAGAGCGCGACCTCCGCGCCGGTCGTTGGCAGGACCGTGTCCGCCACTTTGGATTGGGGCTCGAAGGCCGCACCCTCGGCCTCATCGGCGTCGGCAACATCGGCGCCGAAGTCTTCCGCCTCGCGCGGCCGCTCGGCATGCGCCACCTCGCCCACGATCCCTACGCCGATCCCAAAGTCGCCGCCTCCCTCGACATCACCCTGGTCGACCTCAAAACCCTCCTCCGCGAGTCCGACTTCCTCTCCGTCAACTGTCCGCTCAACGACGAAACCCACCACCTCATCGGCGCCGCCGAATTGAGCCTCATGAAGCCCACCGCCTACCTCATCAATACCGCCCGCGGCGGAGTCGTCGACCAGACCGCCCTCGCCTCAGCCCTTCGCTGGGACGGGATCGCCGGCGCCGGCGTCGACGTCTTCGAGCAAGAACCCATCAGCCCCGACGACCCTCTCCTGGCGCTCGACAACATCATCCTCACCCCCCACAACCTCAACTTCACCGACGCCAGCTGGCGCGGCAACGGCGTCAGCGCCTTCAAGGCCGTCGCCTGCATCGCCCGCGGCGAAGTCCCGCCCAACGTCATCAACCCCGAAGTCCTCCAGACCGACCTCTTCCAGTCCAAACTCGCCCGCTACCGCCGCTGACCGCCCGTCCTTCCAATCCTCTCTCCTGGCGATTGAGTTGACCTACAATCCGGGACAAAAGGATCGTCGATGTTCGATCTCGTAACTGGATTCGCCATCGTCGGCGCCGTACTGGTGCTGTCCGCGCTGGCATCGCCATTGGTGCAGCGGGGCCCCATCTCCTTCCCGATCATCTTTCTCGGCCTCGGTTTCGCCTTCGGTCCCCATGGCCTCCAGATCCGGGCGATCGAACCGCACGACCGCGTCCTCGAGACGATCGGTACCCTGACCCTCGCCCTCGTTCTCTTCCTCGACGCCGGCAAGATTCAGGTCGACGAGCTTGGGCGCCACTGGCCCGTACCCGTCCTGATACTCGGACCGGGCACCCTCCTGATCGTCGTCCTGATCGCCGGCGCAAGCTGGCTGATTTTGGGGCTGGCCGTCGTCCCGGCCCTGATTGTCGGCGTCGCCCTCGCCCTGATCGCCATTCTGCTGATCCGTCCCGCCGTGTTGATGGCGGTACTCGGGCGCGTGAAAATGAGCAGCGTTGCCCGCGGTTTCATCGCCTAGTTCGGCCCCCACGATCTCAACTCACTCTTACTCGCGGTGCTCGTCGTTCAGGCCGGCATCGACGGATCCGTTGGAACCTTCGCGGTCATCGGCGCCGTCGTGCTCGTCTCGGCGCTCCTCCACGGCACTTCGGCCACTCCCCTCGTCAGCGGGTACGCCCGCAAGATCGCCGCCGAGACCCTGGACGAAGAGCGCGAATCCACCGCCATCGCCCTCTTCGATCGCACCCCCGTCCAGATTCAACGGTTGGATGTCCAGGAGGTCCGGCGGCGACGCGACGCCCCCAATCCTCCCCTGATAATCGACGTGCGGAGCCGCTCTTCGTTTGCCGCCGATCCGCACCTCTTGCCCGGTACCGAGCGGGTTGAGCCCGACCGAATCCGTCGATGGGCCCAGGGCCGGTCGCGAGACCGCGAGGTGATCGCCTTCTGCGCCTGACCTGACGAAGCCACCAGCGTCCGTGTGGCGCGCGAATTGACTGCGCTAGGCTTCACCGCCGGAGTGCTCAAGGGGGGCGTCGAGGCCTTCAAGGCCCTCACCGGCGACGGCGCTCCCGGCCACCCCGGGATCGGAGACTACCGACGCCGACGCCTGAACCCCACCCCACTCCATCAACCCGGAAGTCCTCGAAACCTACCTTCCAGGCCAATCCCGCCCGCTAGCCCCAGCCCCGCTCCCGCAGCCACTCGCGAATCCGCGCCGCGATCGGCAGCGGATCGTCCAGGCTCGCCACCGGGTACATGTCCTGTTCGACGACCGCGAAACCCTGGAAATCGACCTCTTCCAGCGCCTCGCGAAATCCCTCGAAATCGACCGTCCCGACGGCCGGCTCCACAAACACCTTCATGACCACCGCTTCCATGAAGCCGATGCCGCCGGCCCGAACCTTCTCCATGACGTTTCCATCAAGGCTCTTCAGGTGCAGGTAACGGATGTGCTGGTGATGCTTGCGGAAGAACGCGACCGGATCGCCGCCGCAATAGGCGTGATGCCCGGTATCGAAGGCCAGCGGCGCGACATCCAGATCGGCCAGCCGCAGGTATTCCTCAATCTGGGACTCGGTGCGCACATGTGTTTCGGCGTGCGGATGGAACACCGCCTGGATGCCGAATTCGTCCCGCACGATGGACGCCGTCCGCTCGACGCCTTCTATCAGTCGAGCGAATCCCGCCGCATCGAGATCGGCCGGGAAGAGCTGTTCCCGGCCCTGGCGATCCAGGTAGGTCTCGTCGATCAGCACCATGTGCGGAGCCTCCACCGCCGCCAGCAGTTCCGCCGCCCGCCGCGCGTCCTCCTCGATCGCCGCCCACGAGCCCGGGTCCTCGAAATGCCGCATGACAAACGCCGAGCAGACCCGCAGCCCCTGCTCGGCAAGCACCTCGCGCAGCGCGTCGGGGTCCGACGGTATGTAGCCGTACGGGCCTAGCTCCGTCCACTCATAGCCCGCCTCGGCTATTTCCCGCAGGCACCGCTTCCACGATACCTGCCCATCATCCTCGGGGAATTCCACTCCCCACGAACACGGAGCCGTGCCAATTTGCAGATTCATGACCGCTCAATCCTTTTTGTTAGAGACGATTCAACAACGCCGCCACCGCCCGCCTGAAATCCGCTCCCCTTCAGCGATCTGGCTAATGTTCAGCCCACTCTCACGCGCTTTTCAGAACGCCTTCCATAAACTCCGCCGCCGGTCGCCGGTCGCCATTCGGTTTCAGCAGACTCATCCGCGAGAACGGACCGTACCCCATTATCAGATCGAAGCAAAACCACCCGATCCGCGACTCCCTCAACGGCGGCAGGAACTCCTTGAAATAGGCCAGTTGCTCATCGTCCGACGTCCAGTGATCCGCCGAATCCTCCTCCCCTCAGGTCGGAAATCCCCACTCGGTCAGCAGCACCAGCTGGCCCCGCTCCTGCGAATACGCCTTGGCCCGCTCCATCACCCCGTCCATCTCTCCAGGTCGGTCGCGTAGCTGTGATAGCAGATCACATCCACCTCATCCTCCAGCGTCGCGCAGCGATCGAAGAACGTAGCGCTGAACGTAAGCGGAGCCTCCAGCTTCAACTCCCTCACCAGCCCGAAGTAATGCCTCACGAACTTCTCCGCCGTCCGCTTCTGTTCCGGGTTCCCCCAGATCTTGGCCGCCCATGGTTCATTCATGATGTTCCAGGCCAGCACCGGCGCCAGTGCGGCTCCGCCGTCTCGCCCTTCGCCCAGAAAATTTCCGGCTCCACCCCGCACGAATCAAACAGGATCGGCATGATCGTCAACCCGTGCTCGCCGCACAGCTCAATCAGCTCCCCCAGCCGGTCCACCGTCTCCTTCGGCTCCTCCTCATACGACGCATAGCTCAACCACACCCGGACGCTGTTCAGCCCCATACTCCTGGCGAACCCCAACTCCCAGGCCCACCACCTCCCGGTCGAACTTCGAAAGCGTCTCCGTCGCGTTCCGCGCGTACGACGGCAATTAGTTCGCCCCCCACACCCGGTGCCACTTTCCAAAGTCAGTCATCTCTCACCCGCTCGATATCCGAATTCCCTTCGTTCTCCTCCGCTTCGTCCTCCGACTCCACCACCGATTCCACCATCGACTGCCACCAGATCGGATCGTTCTCCAAGTTTGCCACGAGCGCGAAGACGTCCTCCACCGACCTCTCTATGACAATGCCTACTTAGTAACGCAGCATCCACTTAGTCCAGTCGGTAAAACACCATTCTGAGGGACCGCTCGCTCCAAATTAACTCACCCCCTCCCCCACCCATCCGCCCAACACTCGCCGTCTCTTCACAAACTCAAACTCCA
>CAUYYU010000152.1:0-5617 GCA_963577415.1 Chloroflexota bacterium | reverse complement strand
GCTCACCGCCGCCGAAGAAGTCGATCTCGCCAAGAAGATGGAAGCGGGCAGCATGGCCGCGCGGGAGCGTCTGATCCAGGCGAATCTCCGGCTGGTCGTCAGCGTGGCGAAAAAGTACATCGGCCGCGGGATGTCTCTGCTGGATCTCATCCAGGAGGGCAATATCGGCCTAATCCGCGCGGTGGAAAAGTTTGACTATCGCCGCGGGTACAAATTCAGCACCTACGCCACCTGGTGGATCCGGCAGGCTATCACTCGG
Source organism: Chloroflexota bacterium (assembly GCA_963577415.1). GTDB lineage: Bacteria > Chloroflexota > UBA11872 > UBA11872 > VXNJ01 > JASLPR01. The sequence continues at coordinate 5,358 of CAUYYU010000152.1, read as the reverse complement.
TCCATCGCCGATCAGGCGCGCACCATCCGCATCCCGGTTCACATGGTCGAGACGATTAACAAGCTGGTGCGCGTGTCCCGACGGCTATTGCAGGAAAAGGGACGCGAACCGACTTCCGAGGAGATCGCCAAGGAAATGGGTATCACCGCGGAGAAGGTGCGGGAGATTATCAAAGTCTCGCAGCAGCCAGTCTCCCTGGAGACACCCATTGGTGAGGAAGAAGACAGCCATCTCGGCGACTTCATCGAGGATCAGTCGGCGATGGCGCCGGCCGACGCGGCATCCCACCAGATGTTGAAGGAGGCGGTCGGCGCGGTTCTCAACACTCTGACGGACAGGGAACAGAAGGTCCTGAAGCTGCGGTTTGGCCTTGACGACGGGCGCACGCGCACGCTCGAAGAGGTCGGGCGAGAATTCGACGTCACCAGGGAGCGTATCCGCCAGATCGAGGCGAAAGCGCTCCGAAAACTCCGGCATCCCCGGAGAGCGCAGACGCTCAAGGACTATCTGGACTTATAACTGGTACCCTCCGTTCAGCATCGCGGAGGATCTCCCGGGCGGCGGACAGTTGAAACGCTGATTCCGATCTGCCGTTTGCAGCACGGCCGGTCGCATGTTGATAATTGAGTGACTTCCCGCTTTTGAAATTGGCTCCGGAGTTCACGGCAATCCAAATTTCTGTACCGATCACGGCAAGCTATTTTGAGCTTGCCCACTGACTTCGGTCGCCGATTTCGGTAAAGTTTGACGTACGCGGGGTTGACCGTCCGCCGGTCATCGCCGAAAAAGTTCGCATCGACGCCACCGTCCGCAGCTTTGGAGTTCCAGTGACAGTCGGGACGCAAATTGCTGACGAATACGCCTGGCTGTCGGGAACCGACATTGGCAGCAGGTAGTTCCCCGGTCCGATCGGGTACTCGAATCATCGCCGGGGATTGATCCCACACAGCAGAGAGGCATACGACTGACTATTTCGTCCATGAAGAAGAGCCTCGACCCTCAGAACATATCAACCCCGGCAAACCGGGATATCACCCATGTGGTTGACCGCGGTCTGAAACACGCGATGCGCGTGAGAGATGCCTGTGGTGTGGGAGTGGTCGCGGATATCAAGGGACGCCGGTCCCACGAAATCATCCTGAACGGAATAACGGTTCTGGAAAATCTCGACCATCGCGGAGCTCGAGGCGCGGACCCGGATACCGCGGACGGTTCCGGCATCCTCATTCAGATGCCGGATGAGCACCTTCGCGCCCGCTGCCGCGAAATGGGAATGGGGTTGCCTGATCCCGGGCGATTCGGGGTTGGAATGACGTTCCTTCCGCGGGATGAGGGACTCCGTCAGAGTTGCGTCGCGATAATCGAAAAGGTCATCGCCGATGAGGGTCAGGAATTTCTCGGCTGGCGGGACGTACCGGTGAACGGCAGCGCCGTCGGCCCGGTGGCCAGATCGCGTCAACCCGCGATACGGCAGTTCTTCGTGGGTTTCGCCGGGTCCGAATTCGATGACCAAGCATTCGATCATCATCTGTACCTGATTCGCAAATCCATCGAGCGCACCGTGATTGGCCTGGACGCCATGACGGAGGAGTTCTACGTCTGCTCTCTGTCGGCGCGGATGATCGTGTACAAGGGGATGATCGCCTGCGAGGAGTTATCCACATTTTTCGAGGACCTGCGCGACGAGAGCATGGTGACTGCATTCGCGATGGTGCACTCGCGTTTCAGCACAAACACCCTCGGTGAGTGGAAGCTGGCGCACCCCTACCGGCACGTAGTCCACAACGGCGAGATCAACACCCTGCGCGGAAACATCAACTGGATGCACGCGCGCGAAGCGATGTTCTCATCCCCGATTTTTGGTGATGACATTGTGAAGGTATTGCCAATCATCACTCCGGACGCCAGCGACACCGCCGGTTTCGACAACGCCCTGGAACTGCTGCTGCAAACGGGACGCACGCTGCCGCATGCCCTGATGATGATGATTCCCGAGGCTTGGGAACGGAATACTGAGATGTCCCAGGACAAGCGAGATTTCTACGAGTACCACGCCGCCCTCATGGAGCCGTGGGACGGCCCGGCGTTAATCGCGGCCACCGACGGCACCCGCGTCGCCGCCATTCTCGACCGCAACGGGCTGCGGCCATTCCGCTACACCGTCACAAAAGACGATCTGCTGGTGATGGGGTCCGAGACCGGGGTGCTCGACATCCCGCCGGAACGGGTGGCGTACAAAGGCCGGTTGAGCCCGGGCCGGATGTTCCTGATCGACCCCTCTCAAGGCCGAATAATCGGCGATGAGGAATTGAAAAGGGAACTGGCCGGGCGCAGGCCGTATGGCGATTGGCTGAATGACAACAAGGTCGACCTGGCCGAGCTCCCGGAGCCGGACGGCTTCTATCGGGGCGACCCGGACACGGCCCATGACCGACAGCTTGCGTTCGGCTACTCGGTGGAGGATTTGAACATTCTTATCCGGCCGATGGCGACCGCGGGCCAGGAGCCGGTCGGATCCATGGGTAATGACACGCCTCTCGCGGCCCTCTCCGAGCAGTCGCCCCTTCTTTTCAACTACTTCAAACAGCTATTCGCCCAGGTGAGCAACCCGCCAATCGATGCCATCCGCGAAGAGCTGGTCACCGCATCCGAGACCTATATCGGCTCCGAACAGAATCTATTCGATGAATCGCCAGAGCATTGCCGCCAGCTCCGGTTACCGCGGCCGATCCTGACCAATCGTGAAATTGAGCAGGTAAAGCGGCTGGATCAGCCTGGGTTGAAGGCTCGCACGTTGTCAATCGTGTTCGAGCGAGCCGCGGGTCGAAACGGATTACAGGACGCTATGGACCGGCTTGTCAGGGCGGCGATACAGGCGGTGGAAGACGGTTGCACGATCCTGGTGCTCAGCGACCGCGCGGTCGATGCTGACCACATCCCGATTCCCAGCCTCCTCGCGGTGTCCGGCGTCCATCATCACCTGATACGCGCCGGCGAGCGCATGCGCGTCGGTATCGCGCTGGAATCAGGAGAGCCCCGAGAGGTTCACCACTTCGCCGTCCTGCTCGGTTACGGGGCGGGCGCCATTAATCCGTATCTGGCGCTGGAGACGGTGGAGGGCCTCTGCCGGGATGGCTCCCTGAATGGAGTTAGTGATGAGGTCGCAAAAGCCAGCTACATAAAGGCGTCCCAGAAGGGCGTGGTCAAGGCGATGTCAAAGATGGGCATTTCCACCTTCCAGAGCTATCGCGGGGCCCAGATTTTCGAGGCCATCGGGTTGGACCACGCGTTCGTCGACCGCTATTTCACATGGACTCCCTCACGGTTGTCCGGGGTGGGAATGGACGTACTGGCGGATGAGGCCCTTATCCGCCATCGGCGCGGATATCCCGAGCGGCGCATTCGCTCGTCCGACACCCTTCCCATGGGCGGTCAATACCAGTGGGTGCGCGGGCAGGAATTGCACAAGTACAGTCCCGACGCCATCGCGATGTTGCAGCAGGCCGCTCGCGATCGCGACATGGATCTTTACCGCAAATTCGCCGAACTGAACGACAGCGAAGGGCAGGAGCTCTCCACAATCCGAGGGCTGCTGGGCTTACGCCAAAAGGATCAACCGATTCCGTTGGAAGAAGTCGAGTCGGCCAGTGAGATTGTGAAAAGATTCTCAACCGGCGCGATTTCGCTGGGCGCGATCGGCAAGGAGGCTCACGAGACCCTCGCGATCGCGATGAATCGCATATCCGGCCGAAGCAACTCGGGCGAAGGCGGCGAGGATTACCGCCGCTACAAGCCCGACGAAAACGGCGATAGCCGCATCAGCGCAATTAAGCAGGTCGCATCAGGACGTTTCGGGGTGACTACCAATTACCTCGTCAACGCCACCGACCTACAGATAAAAATGGCCCAGGGAGCCAAGCCCGGCGAAGGCGGACAGTTGCCCGGCTGGAAGGTCGAGGAATACGTGGGCTGGATCAGGCACACGACGCCCGGAGTCGAGCTGATTTCGCCGCCGCCGCACCATGACATCTATTCCATCGAAGATCTCGCCCAGCTCATCCACGACCTGAAAAATGTAAACCCGGAGGCCCGGATCCACGTCAAGCTGGTGGCGGAAGTCGGGGTCGGCACCATAGCCGCCGGAGTCGCCAAAGGGCACGGTGACGTTGTGCTGATCAGCGGCGGCAGTGGTGGTACCGGAGCTTCGCCGCTGAGTTCTATCAAGCACGCCGGGATGCCCTGGGAATTGGGTCTCGCCGAGACTCACCGGGTTTTGGTTGAGAACGACCTGCGGGGACGAATCGTCGTCCAGACCGACGGTCAATTGAAGACCGGCCGCGACGTGGCGGTCGCCTGCCTGCTCGGGGCGGAGGAATTTGGCTTCGCGACCGGCCCGTTGATCGCCGTTGGCTGCATCATGCTGCGCAATTGCCATTTGAACACCTGCTCTGTGGGCATCGCCACTCAGGATCCGGAACTGCGCAAGCGCTTCACCGGGACACCGGACGCAGTCATCAACTACTTCTTCATGATCGCCGAGCATCTGCGAGAGATCATGTCCGAGTTGGGCGTACGAACGATCACCGAAATGGTGGGACGGGTCGATTTGCTGGACACCAGCCGGGTGATCGACCACTGGAAGGCATCGGGACTCGATTTTTCATACTTCGTCCAGCCGATCGACGCACCGCCCGAATTCGCCAGGCACCGCTCCCAAGCCCAGGACCACGGGCTGGACAAGGCGCTTGACCGAAAGCTGATCGAGCTGGCGCAGCCGGCACTGGAACGGCGGCAATTGGTGGAGATTGATCTGCCGATCCGGAACTCCAATCGAACTGTCGGCACGATGCTAAGCGGCGAAATCGCGAAGCGATATGGAGAGGACGGACTCCCAGAGGGTACGATTCGATGCCGATTCCGCGGGTCCACCGGCCAGTCCTTCGGGGCCTTTCTCGCCCGAGGCATGGACATGCGAGTCGAGGGCGACGCCAACGACTATTTTGGTAAGGGCATGTCCGGAGGCCGCATCGTGTTGGTTCCGCCGGCTGAGGCCACGTTTGTCCCGGAGGAGAACGTGATCGCCGGCAACGTGATTCTTTACGGAGCCACCGGTGGAAAAATGTTCATCCGGGGGCAAGTCGGCGAGCGATTCTGCGTTCGCAACAGCGGGGCCCAGACCGTCGTTGAGGGCGTGGCCGACCACGGCTGCGAATATATGACCGAAGGAGTGGCGGTGGTCATCGGCCCCACGGGCCGCAACTTCGCCGCCGGCATGAGCGGGGGCACGTCTTACGTGTGGGATCGGGACGGAACCTTCCCGAGCCGCTGCAACCTCGAGATGGTTGATCTAGAAGATGT
>CAUYYU010000151.1:0-5661 GCA_963577415.1 Chloroflexota bacterium | reverse complement strand
GGCCGTTAAGACCCGAGGCAGGAGCCCAGTGCGTCAATCGCGCCCGCTGGGATCTGTGCGGGGGCCGCCGGGCAACCGGCGGTCCTACCGCGACCGGGTTAGCCGCCGTCGGCCTTCGCCTTCTCGTTTTCGTTCTCGCTTTCCTTTTCCTTGCCCTTTTCTTCGAAGACCAGAGTCAATCCCCGCGGGCCCCAGAATTTCACGAGCCTGGCCTCGATCTCTGTCGCCTTGTCGGTGAGGAAGGGCAGCGTCTTGTCGCTGAAGCGGAGGCCGTGAATTTTTTTCAGGTGGGCGGCCGACATTTTCCGGCGCGCCTGCCCTCCATTCAGATGGTAATGCACGAGCAGGAGGGCCGTGCCGTAGGGGAGGTAGGCATTCCCGTTGATTTCTTCGTGGGCGGTATCGACCCAGGCCTGGTGATCGAGAGCGAGGATCTTTTCGACGGGAAGGAGGCTGATGGTTCCGTCTTCGGTGGTCCCGATGAGTTTGCGGATCCGGTCGCGGATGGAGGTTCCGACGTCGTGAAAGGTATAGCGGCCGTTGTTCTTGTGGCAGGCCGAGATGTATTCCGCGAATCCCTCGTAGAACCACGGCGGGGTGTGAATGAGGATTCCGTGCATGCTCATGTGGACGAGCTCGTGGACGAGGATGTCCTGGTTGGGCCGGGGCGCCAGGCGGGTCGGCCGGGTGGGCGGGGGCCGGAGGAAGAAGTCGGCCCGGATCAAGATGTGGCGCCGGCGACCGTCGTACCATCCGATGGTCGCTTCCTGGCCTCCGGCCTCGAGGTAACTTGCTTCGTCCTCGCAAATGAGGATGCCGATCTGCTTTTTGGCGGGCGGCGCCCAGAGTTGGAGCGGGAACTTCTCGATGAGTTGGGGGACGGACTCCACCACTGTCGCGAAGCGCTCGAAATCGGGGCGGCTGATCTCGGATTCCGACTCGATCCGGAAGTGGTTGGTGAGGACCACCTGGTTTCCGCTCTCCTCGTCGGTGGACGTGACGACCTTGACCGGCCGGATCTTGAACTCGCTGGGCCACGGCGCCGATTGGGCGGAGAGGAGAGCGGGTGCGAGGATCAGAGGCAGGAAACGAAACACAGCGCGGCACCTTCCGCCCAAGCGGCGCAGCTGACAAGTGAATCGGTGGGCAAAATTTGAACAAGATTCCGAAAGGGAGGCGGAGATCCCGGCCGGGGGGGTGCTATCTTCCGGGCAGGAGCAAGTTCTCCGGGGGAACGTAAACGCGAAAGCGAGGAAGAGGCCAAAAAGATAATGGATCACCGCGTGGAACGCATCAGCGGTCCGAAAACGACATGGTGATGAGGTTGGTCACTGTGACGACGAGGGGCGGGCCGATCGCCAGAAAATGAGGAAAAAGAGGACAATCGTGATGGCGAACCAGGCCGCTTGCCAGGGGAGGGCGAGCTTGAGGGCCGCGCCGGGGGAGCCTTCCCGCGACTCGAACCAGCCCAGGGCACCGGCGTAGCCGAGCGCGAGGGCGCCGTATCCGAAATTCCAGCACAGTCCCTTGACGCTGAGGACGGTGGCCCGCTGCGAAGAATCCGCCAGCTTGTTGAGGGTGCTGCTGCTGATGAATTCCAGGAAGCTGAAGGACGTGAAAAGGATCACGACCGGGAGAAAGAAGTAGGGAATGGCGGGAATGACGGCGAGGAGACAAAGGAAGACGATGGTGGCCACGAGGGCAAGATTCGCCCGGGGCGAGTAGCGCTTCCCGCTCCATTTCGCGATGGTCGGGACGAAGAAACCGACTGCGGCGCTGGCGGCGCCGAGCAGTCCGAAGGACCACTCCGGAAGCCTGATAAGGCGATAGTACTCCGAGATGATCGTGACATAATTGCGGACCACGGCATCGATGAGCAAGGTGCCCAGCACGATTCGCATCGCGAGGGGGTTTTTGAATACCCACGCCGCGGTCCGGAGCGTGAGCCGGATGGATACGCGTGGTTCGCCGACGCCACCACCGAGGGGATTCGCAGGTTCCAGAAGCGCGGCATGCTGAAAGCGGCGCTCGGCGGGAACCTGCCGCATCCCGAAAATGGCGAAGAGGTTCCGTGCTGTTGGCTCACCGATTTCGACGGCGACGGTCGCACGGACCTGTTAGTTGGAACGCGAAGCGTGGGGCTGGCGGAACGCTACTTGCCGAAAACAGATGGCATCGGATTCGGCAAGGGCTGGATCGACGGCACCTGGCTGGCCCGCGACGTCACCGCCACCGTCTGGCTGCATCGCAACGTGGGAGACAACCAGAAACCGAGCTTCTCACACGGATCCCTGGTGAGGACCGATCCTGGCGGCCGGGCGATCACGTTCTTTGACCGCGCCGAACCCGTGGTGGCGGACTTCGATGACGATGGTAAGCCTGACTTGCTGGTCGGCACCATCGATCGGGCAGTTCTCTTCTTGAACCGGGGCGAAGCGGGAGGAGCACCACGGTTGGACGGCGGCCGCGCCCTGACGTTCGACGGTCAGGAGGGGTTGCCCTACCAGAACCGCACTTTCTTCGCGTTTCGGGATGGCGACGGATTGATGCACCTTCGGCTTGGAGGACCGGTGGCCAGCGAGACCGTGCAGCTGGATAGGAAGAACCCGTTCGCCTTCGGTCCAGTGCGGTCGATTCCCTTTCGCAATGCCGAACTCCGCCTGGACGACATGAGCGTGCCCGACGCGGTGGACTGGGACGGGGACGGAAAGATTGATTTGATTGTCGGTGGCCAGGACGGCTGGATCTGGTTTTTCAAGAACATTGATCCCGCCGGTGGTCCCGGCCGTTGGGCGGCGCCGGAGTGGGTGGAGGCGGACGGGCAACCAATCAGCCTGTATCGAAACGAGAGTTTGCAGGGCCCGGTGGAGTGGATGTGGGGTTATTCCAATCCGACCGTGGAGGACTGGGACAACGACGGCGATCTGGATCTGATCTGTGGTTCAATGATCGAGACCTACCTGTGGTTCGAGAACATTGGCAGCCGGACAAAGCCAAGACTTACCGCCCGCGGGCCGCTGCCCTGCGGTGCTGGAGCAGGAAAACCGGTCTCCGCTGCCTGGCGGACCCGGCCCGGCGTGGGAGACCTCGATGGCGACGGGTTGCCTGACCTGGTCGGCGCCAACGGCAAAGGCCATTTGTGCTGGTGGCAGCGCTACCGTGACGAAGCGGGCGCAATGAAGCTCAAGGAGGCCGTCACCGTGCTGGCTCCCGATGGCGATCCGTTTGTCGTCTCCGGGCAATGGCGACATACCGGTCGCACGAAGATCGTGGTATGCGACTGGGATCACGACGGCAAGCCGGACATCATTTGTTCGCCGCCCATCACGCAGACTGATCAGTTTTTCTTCCACAACCGGGGGATCCGTGACGGGAAGCTCGTGATGGAACGGGACGACCATCGGATCTTGTTGAGAGGCGTTCGTCTCCCGCCCTTTACTCACTACGTCATGTGTGAACCGGTCGATTTCGACAAGGACGGGCAGTGGGAGGTCATCGCCGGATTCGACCGGGGATTCATCTACTACTGGAGAGAGTGAGCCCCGAGAACGCGATCTATCACGTTTTGGCGGGCGGCGACCGACGGGAGGACATCGTGCTCGATGAGAACGATCGTAATGGATTCGAGGGGACTCTTGAGGAGGTTGTGGAGAAGAGTGGCTGGGTGCTGTTGGCGTGGGTCCTCATGAGCAACCACTAGCACTTCGTCTTCAAGACCCCCGGGCCCAACCTCGTGGCGCCGGCTTAAGCTGGGTCGTTTCCCGCCGGCCGGAAACCCCAGGATGGCCAAGTGAATAAGATTGCTGAGGCCGGTAGGTCTTCTCAGAATCGTGGGCCGAACATTAAGAAAGGACCAAGCCATGAATCGCAATAACATTCTTTCAGCAATAACAGTTGTCATCTGCGCGGTGCTGTCCACCCCGGCGTCCGGTGACGTCATCAACGTGGACTTCATAGCCGTCGGTGGGACCGTTTACGACCCATCCGTCGACACGGACGGCAGCGGAGCCGGCGATAATGCGCCCTACCCGGGTGCCGCCACCACCGACTTCTGGAATGGCTTTGAAGTAGGCCCAATAGGGGCTTTTGGCGGCATCACTTCGGGGGTCATGAACGATACGGCCGGAACAGCCACGCCCGTGACCGTAACACACGACGGGGGGATGAACATTGAGAAGGGCGCAGAAGGGCCCTTCGCCGGGCGCCTGTTTGGCAACGTCATCGATGGTGGCCACTTCGGCACCACGACGTTCTCAATCAACAACCTGCTGCCCGGCGAGCCTTATGACGTCTACGTCTACGCCGGCTATTCTTCGTGGTACGGCGGGAACGGGGGTAAGCCTACCGGTGCCAATGTCACTATAGACGGCAACACGCAGACGACGATGTACGGATTCCCCACACCTCAGACCGCGCCGTTTAGCTGGGTGGAAGGGGACCAGTACGTCCTTTTCGTCGACGAAGTCGCCGACGGCAGCGGCCAGATCAGCGGTAGCGTAACCGGCCTTTCTCCGACGCTTATGCAGTGGAATACACACTTCCTCAATGGCCTGACGATCGTTGGTAATTTTTCGAGTGAGGGCCCCCGCATTACGGAGGTCAGCCACGGCCCCGGCACCGATCAGCTCACTCTCAAGTGGGACAGCAAGACCGGCAAGCTCTACAACCTCCGCAGCGAAACCGATCCCTCCGCCGCACTGCCGGCCGACTGGCCGATCTTCGGCGCCCACCAGGACCTCCCGTCCACTCCGCCGGAGAATACCCTGGTCATCCCGCTTCCCGCCGATCCCACCCGCTTCTTCGTCATCGAGGAGTTCAATGCTCCGCCGGTCTCGCTGGTGTCCGACGACTTCGAGAGCGGGCCGGGCGACTGGGCCACCGGCTCCGTCGGCGCCGCCGGAACTGTCTGGGAACTCGGCACCCCGAGTGCCGTCGGCCCCACCGCCGCCAACAGCCCCGCGAACTGCTTCGGGACCAATATCGCAGCCGACTATGCCAGCGACGCCAACATCTGGCTGCGCTCCCCGGAGATCGACCTCACCAACGCCGCGGGCGCCACCCTGCATTACTTCCAGTTCTTTGAAATCGAACCCGATTTCGACTCCGGGACAGTCTCGCTTCTCGACGCCTCCAATGACTCCGTGCTGGCCGTTCTGGTGCCGACGGTGGATGGGAGCTCCGCCGGCTGGGAGAAAGTCTCCATGACCCTGCCCGCCGCCGCCCTCGGCAATTCGGTCAAGATCGAATTCCGCCTCGACAGCGACGACGTCGAAAACGAAGCGGGCTGGTACATCGATGATTTTGACCTCACCGTCCCGTAGAATGCGGCCCGCGGTGCCCCTCTGAGAGCTTCTCCCCGAAGGCCTGTCCCTTTATCCACCGCTCAGACCCCAACGGGGTTGCCGGCATCCAGCCCGGGGTTGCCCGAGGAACGAGGGCTACCCCAGGAGGGACAACCCAAAGTCCACAACCCCAACGGGGTTGCGTCTTCTGGGGGCGCCCCAACGGAATCTTAATCCTGATCTTGCTCTTAACCCGACTTTCGCTATTCGCGCTCGAAATTGGCTAAATTCTTCGCTTTGTCAGGCTGGAACCCATGATCTAGCAAGGGTGTGATTTCAAATCAGCCTGTGGTGGAGACCCACCCTCTGGACAGCGTTC
>CAUYYU010000150.1:0-5688 GCA_963577415.1 Chloroflexota bacterium | reverse complement strand
GCCCCACGTAATCATCGCACTCATATTGAAATTCTAACCCCTGCCGTCAGCCTTCCACCACCTCTATTTCCTCCTCCTCGATCTCGCCATCGCCAACCCAGAACGACCGCGCCTCCGGGTCCGGTCCGCGCAGCGACAGGATCACCAGCCGAACCCTGCCGATATGCACCTCGCGAACATCGGTCGGTGACGGATACGGCTCCGAGAACGGGTGCGAATGAAAGTAGGCGATATCGTCTAGGCCGTCGTCGTAAATCTCGTTGAATATGCGAATCTGATCGGCTGGCTTCACGAGATAGGCCACCGGGCTGTGCATCACATTTTCGGCCGGATACACGCTGACCACCGTGCCGTCCGTACCGGCCAGGATGCCACAGGCCTCCTCCGGGACATGGGCACGGCAATGCGCGTCCATTTCGCTCAGGTGCCTGGTGGTCAGTTGCAGGGTCATGCGTCATTTTAGAGAACCGGCCCACCAGCAACTCCAATCCATTTTCGGAATCGGAGGCGACGTAATCTCAACCCTGGTATCGACAGGCCCCGCCGGACTTAACGTCCGGGAGCGCGGCTGTTACAATTGCAGGCCAAGTTCAACACGCTTCCTGACCGATCTCCGGTCCGCGGGGCGATTTTTCCTGAAGAGGATTCAATCAAATTGCCGTCCCAGGTAGAGGGCGGCATGGGCGGGGAAGGTCTTGGGCCGGCTCTCGCCACGGTAGAAATAGCAACCCAATTTCATTTCACAAAGAGGGTGGAAGGAATCTGAATGGCCAAGCAAGTAGCACTCGACGCCGAAGCGCGAGCTCACCTGATCACCGGGATCGACATCGTCACCAACGCCGTCCGCACGACCCTGGGACCGAAGGGCCGCAACGTCGCCCTCGGGAAGAAATTCGGCGGACCGACCGTCACTCATGACGGCGTAACCGTCGCCAAGGAAATCGAACTCGAAGATCCGTTCGCCAACATGGGCGCCCAGCTCATCAAAGAGGCCGCCAGCAAGACCAACGACGTCGCCGGCGACGGCACCACCACCGCCACCGTCCTCGCTCAGACCATCCTGAAAGAAGGTCTCAAGAACGTCGCCGCCGGGGCCAACCCCATGATCATCAAGCGCGGCATCCGGAAGGGCGTCGACGCGCTGGTCAAGAACCTGCGATCGCAGTCCAAGCAGATCAAAGGCCGCGAAGAGATCTCCCAGATCGCCGCCATCTCCGCCGCCGATCAGGAGATCGGCGACCTCATCGGCAAGGTCATGGACAAGGTCGGCAAAGACGGCGCCATTACCGTAGAGGACTCCAAAGGTCTCGGCCTGGAAGACGAGTACGTCGAGGGCATGGAATTCGACCGCGGCTACATCTCGCCTTACTTCGCCACCAACCAGGAGCGGATGGAAGCCGAAATCGAAGATCCGTACATCCTCATCACTGATTCCAAAATTTCGGCCGTGGCGGACATCCTGCCGACTCTGGAGAAGGTCACCCAGACCGGTAAAAAGGACTTCGTCGTCATCGCCGAGGACATCGACGGCGAAGCCTTGGCCACCCTGGTCGTCAACAAGCTTCGCGGCATGCTCAACTGCCTCGCCGTCAAGGCGCCCGGCTACGGCGACCGCCGCAAAGAGATGCTGCAAGACATCGCCATCGTCACCGGTGGCACCGTAGTCTCCGAAGACATGGGTCGGCGGCTCGACAGCGTCGTTCTCGAAGACCTCGGCCGCTCCCGCCGGGTCGTCTGTGACAAGGACAACACGACCATCGTCGAAGGCCACGGCACCGAAGAGGCCGTCGAGGCCCGCGTCAATCAGCTCCGCGCTCAGATGGACGAATCCACCTCCGACTACGACCGCGAGAAGTTGCAGGAGCGTCTTGCCAAGCTTTCCGGCGGCGTGGCCGTCCTCAAAGTGGGCGCCGCCACCGAGACCGAGTTGAAAGAGAAGAAGCACCGCGTAGAGGACGCTCTCTCCGCCACTCGCGCCGCCATCGAAGAAGGCATCGTCGCCGGCGGCGGCGTCGCCCTGGTGAACGCCCTTCCGGCGCTGGACAAAGTAAAAGTCACTGGCGACGAGGCCGCCGGGATTCGCGCCCTGCGCGTCTCCCTATCGGCTCCTCTGAAGTCCATAGTGGCCAACGCTGGCTACGACGGCGGCGTCGTAGCCCAGGAAGTCATGCGGCGGCGTGAAGAGGAAAAGAATCCGTTCATCGGCTTCGACGTCATCGCTGAGGAGTACGTGGACATGGTCCAGGCCGGGATCATCGATCCGCTAAAGGTCACGCGCTCCGCCCTGGAGAACGCCGCCTCCATCGCCAGCATGATCCTCACCACCGAGGCCCTCATCGCCGACATTCCCGAGGAAATGCCCGCCGCGGCCCCCGGGATGGAAGGCTACTAAGCCCGTCCGTTCCGCTCGCTGATTTAGAGCTGAAAAGGGCCCGGCGCGATCGCGCCGGGCCCTTTTCTATTAGCGCTACATATGTCGCCACCGGAGCTCCGTCACATCCGGAGCACGACTCCTCGCGACGATCGAGGACGAGCGCAGCAGCCGCTTTCCAACCGGGCTCGCACTGCCCGGTGCCGCGATTATTCCAGCGCCAATTTCAGACCCATCCCCAACGTCCACCCTATGGAGTGATCGACCTCACCGGTCGAAATCGAGCGTCCGGCGCGGCCGCCGTAAGCGCTGAACATGCGCCTAATGCCGAAAATAAAACCAGGGGACCGGTGAGCGACTTGCGACGGTGCGCAAACCGGTCTCCTGCTGCGACTATCCTACTTCCGCGGGCCGCTCCCCCTCGGCACTCCGCGCCGACATCCCGGACACATTGGGGCGCGCGAGCATCCGATCGGGATAGAAATACATCTGGAGAGCGAGCCGGCGACAAAAATCGCGCCAGGGTCGCCAGCGAAGCCGGTGGCTAGATGCGGGCGAACCGGGCGATCGGCAGCACGAACAGCATCGTCGACACCGGCGGGGCCTCCGGATCGCCGGTGCCCTCGTCCCGAGGGGCGCGATCGCGAATGATCCTCACCACCTCATCCACCTGCTCCGAGCGCACCCCGACCAGGAACGTGACGTTGCCTCTGCGCAGAAACCCGCCGGCCGTATTGATCCGCGTCACCCGGTAGTCCGACTCCAGCAATCCAGCCTGCACCTCGCCCGCGTGCTGGTTTTGCACGATGGCGAGCACTAGTTTTTCAGCGGAGATGGCGTCTTCCACGGCAAGTCCTTAGATCTAGGTTGGGCGTCACCGTAACACCCGCAATTTTGCGCGGTCAAGTGAGCGAAGAGCGGGCCCACCGGAGCCGCCGCCGCAAGCACTGGTGGCGACCCTTCCAGGGAAATCCAGCGCGGGACCGTCAGCCATGAAAACCGTCCCAAAACCCGCCGCGACGAGTTCAGGTCTGCGGCACCAAAACCTCGTCGGCTTCCAGAACCGGCGTCCCGGCCAGTTCCACGTCACCCACATACTTCAGCGCCGTCCCGGTGTTGAGAATGACCGTGCGGTCCTCTGGTCGCAGCCAGCCGGATTCTCGCAGGTGAGGCAGCGCCGCTACCGCCGCCGCGCCCTCTGGGCAGACGTAGTGGCCTTCCGTCCGCGCCAGCTCCAATACCGCCGCCGCGATCTCCTCCTCCGACACCGCTATGGCCGTCCCTTCCGTCTCTTGCAAGATGCGCATCACCAGCCGGTCTGCGAACGGCCGCGGCACCCGCAGCCCCGCCGCGTGCGTGGTGGCATCCGCAAAGAACTCGCACGAATCTGCCCCCGCCTCGAACGCCCGCACCACCGGCGCGCAGCCCTCCGCCTGCACGCACACCAGCCGCGGCCGTTCCAACCCGATCCAGCCCATCCCTTCCAGCTCGTTAAACGCCTTCCACAGGCCGATCAGCCCCACCCCACCCCCTGTCGGGTACAGGATCACATCCGGCAGCTCGTATTCGAACTGTTCCGCGATTTCCAACCCCATCGTCTTCTTCCCCTCCACCCGGTAGGGCTCTTTCAGTGTCGAGACGTCATACCAACCGTGTTCGGCGCAGGCCGCCGCGATCAGCGCTCCAGCGTCGGAAATCAGCCCGTTCACAAGGTATAGCCGTGCGCCGTAGGCCAGGCACTCCGCCATGTTCACCTTCGGCGTATCCGCCGGCATCGCCACATGCAGCGTCAGCCCAGCCCGCGCGCAGTAGACCGACCACGCCCCACCCGCGTTTCCCGCCGTCGGCATCGCCAGCACCGTCTCCCCGAGCTCCCACGCCCGCGCCGCCCCCGTCGCCGCCCCTCGGTCTTTGAACGTGCCCGTCGGATTCAGCCCCTCATCCTTAATCCAAACTTCGTCCAGGCCCAGCGACTTTGCCAGTACCGGCAGCCGCGTCGTCGGAGTGCCGCCCTCGCCCAGATTGATTTCAAAACCCGGATCGCCCACCGGCAGCAACTCCCGGTAGCGCCATAGCCCGGGCGGCCGCGCCGCCCAATCCTCCTTCGACGGCCCGCCGGCCGCCGCCTCCAGGTCGTACCGCACCAGGTAAGACGCCCCGCATTCGTCGCATACGTTGGCTCGCTCTCCAGCCGGCGCCGTGTGTCCGCATTCGCAGCACTCAAGATCGATCAAATAATTGGGCAATATCGATCCTTATCCCTTCCTTGGAAACGACGATTCCGAACGCGTGGGCGGCCAAGATAACTCATAGCAAAATAAGTCCGAACTACGAGATCACATTCGACCTCAACTGTACCAAGCCAAGATCCACATCTTGGTCGTCGGCCCAAAATTCTGGAGGCAGCTGATCGATGAGTTTCTTGGCCTCTGGAAATCCGACCCAATTCTGGGAAATGAACATCATCAATAGCGCTCTCAGCATTCCAAGGTAGATCGAGCAAATGTCGTCCACACCGGGACCCTTATCGTGTTTCATGAGCGACATGACGCTCATCCGGTCAGAGTGAACAGGTGACGAAAGTGTTGTGTAGATCATCTGAGACCGTACCTTGCTCACCCCGACAGCTGATAACAAGTCCGGCTAGGAGAGATTGGGTTCCAGTTTCCGCGCATGACGGACTTCTTCTGCTTGGAAGTCAGCTCGGCAAACACTTCATTGTGTGGTAAACGATTTGCTAGTTCCTCAAGCTCAGCTTCACGCTTCGCATGGCTTGCTTCTTCGATTTCTAGCCCTTCGTCTTTTGCCCAGTGCCTCATGCGATGAAATATGGCGCGGTAGCTCAGTGTCCACGCAATTTCCCTGTACTCCGCCTCCGCGCCTTCGGGCTCCATATAGACGTGATGAAGAGTGCAAAGCGTCTCCAAGCAGGAGCGAACGATAACTGCAACCGACATGTGGTCGCGGGCAACCCCGATCCCAGCTGGGTCGTCAGCATGCAACATGGCCGTTCCGAATGACAGGTAGTACGCAGAGGATGCTTGCATGTAGAACTTCAGCCCAAGCCTTTGCATCATTTCTCGTTTGAGATCGTCGTTTCAAACCATCGCGGTCGCACGAAGGCACTTATCAACAGTGCGCAACAGCCTTGTGATCAGAGTGGAGTCAGTCACAAGGTGGGTCGCCTTCACAATCTCGTCAGGCATAGTCAATTCTCCGTTTACGGAAATCGCGAATCAGGATCGACTCAATACTAGTTCGAGTGACCGCCAGGCCGCTGCAGCTGCTGGCATCTTGCCATCCCAGGACAGAGCCCG
>CAUYYU010000149.1:0-5911 GCA_963577415.1 Chloroflexota bacterium | reverse complement strand
GCCTCTAAGCAGATCCAGCAGTTCCCGCCATTGCCGTAGCACCCAACTCCGTTCCTCCCCCTCCGCGCCTCGACTTTCCAATACTTCCAGATAACCCTCCATCACATCCAGCGCGGTCACATCTTTTCCGGACTTCGTCTCCGCCGTCGCCCGCAATCCCGGGTCCCGCGAGTAGTCCTTCACCGCCCGCACCGGGTCCCGCAAGTCCGCGTCAAAGTCCACGCCCTCCACTAGCGCGTCCAGCACCATCCCCGTCATCCCCGCCTTCAGCGCCGTCGCGTATTCCGAGCGATTTGCATCCCCCGCGATCACATGCAGGCGGCGCCAATCGGCCTTCGCCGCGTGCGGTTCGTCCCTCGTATTGAAAATCGGCCGCCGCGCCGTCGTGTTGATGCCCACCTTCTCCTCGAAAAAATCCGCCCGCTGGCTGAGTTGAAACAGGGCCTCTCCCGCTACCGGCCCCTCGCAACCCACCTTCCCCGCCCCCACCAGCACCTGCCGCGCCGTCAGGAACGGCAGCAGCCCGTCCACCAATCGCTGGAACGGCAGCTCCCGCGGCACCAGGTAGTTCTCGTGTGTCCCGTACGACCTGCCGTGATAGTCCGTGTTGTTCTTCACCACCAGTACCCGCCCGTCCCGCACCGATTCGTTCCGGGTCTGCTGGCACCTCCACAACAGGCGCTCCCCCGCCTTGTCCTGCGCCACCAATTCCTTTAGCGACGTACATGTTTCCGTGCAGTACTCCGGGTGATTGTGGTCGTTGTAGTAGCGCGCCCCATTCGGCAACACCGTGTTCGCCAGTAGCTCCGCTGCCGACATCTTCGAGCTTTTCGCCGTCGAATCCCGCAAGTCCTTCGGATCGCGCTCCAGGCGCTCCGCCCGCGTCCCTCTCAGGTCCAGGTACGGATCCTCCCGGCTGTAGTCCCAGCCCCGAAACGCCCCCTCCACCCTCGCCGCCCGCACCACCATCGAAGCCTCGTACCCGAAGTCGATCTCCTCCCGGAACCCCTCACAGTTCAGTCCGTATTCAGTTTCAATGCCTACCGGTCGAATCAATCTCTATCCCCCGGTTGGATTCTAATCATGGCCTCTTCCCGCGGCCGCGCCGTCCTAGCGCCAGACACAATACCGGCCCATCTCACCCTTCTCCACAAAACCACCCCGCTAACCATCCCCCTACCCAACCGCCACGAACTCCAGCATCGTCGCCCGCGGCGGGCAGTTGAACCGAAACGGGATATTGGCCGTCCCTATCCCGGCGCTTACGTGCGTCAACACCCCTTCCAGTACCATCAGTCCGTACCCGGCCGGTAATTTGAGCTCCGTGTTCGTGATCGCCGGCGCCAGTCCCAGCGGAGCCAGCAACTGCCCGCCGTGCGTGTGACCCGACAGCATCAAATCGCAACGCCTCCCGTCCAGCCGCGCCGCCGCGTCCGGCGAATGCGCCAGCAACAACACCGGCTCGCTCTCGTCGATCCCCTCGTACGCCGCCTCCACGTCCGCCAGACCGAAGAACGGATCGTCCGTGCCCACGATTTGCAGCGGCCCTTCATTCGTTTCCAGCCGCACGTTCCCGTTCACCAACGTCTTCAACCCTTGACTCTCAAGCTCCTCCGCCACCTCGTCCGGCCAAGAAAACCGTCCAATTCCCCCGGCCAGCCGTTGCCACGGAGTCCCGTGGTAGTGATCGTGATTCCCCAGCACCACGTAGGTCCCCAATCTCGACCGCAGACGTGCCAACGCCTTCGCCGCCGGCTCCAGACCGGCCCTGTCCGTCATCACATCCCCCGTCACCACCACCAGGTCCGGCTCCAAGTCCAGCAGTTGCCCCAACGCCCCCACCGCCCACGTCCCCACCCCTTGAGCGTGCACGTCCGCCAGATGCAATACCGTCAGCCCGTTCAGCCCCAAATCCGCAGCCAGCGGGACCCGCACCCTCTCCACCACCAGAGCTCTCGCCTCCCGCCATGAACGCCAGGCCGTCGCCGCTCCCAGCGCCACCGCCCCTCCGATCACAGAACCAATTCTCACGAGCTGAATTCCCCGTCCCCATTCCTGATTGGGCGAGCATTCCCTTCGCCATTTTCCCTTGGTGGATTCCAGCCGCCTGAACCTATACTGGCCGGACCAAGCCCTGATGTTAACGGGTCGGCTCCGGCGCCACCCCGATCGACCAGCCCGAGGAGCGACCCCATGTCTCAATCATCCCATAACCAGTTCAAAGTTGGGATTCTCACCGGCGGCGGAGACTGCGCCGGCCTCAACGCCGCCATCCGCGCCGTCGTCCGCAAATCCACGATATTGGGTTGGAGTATCGAGGGATTTCGCAACGGCTGGGCCGGCATCCTCCAGCGCGACCACTTCGAGATGACCGCCCAACACGTCTCTGGCATCCTCAACCAGGGCGGCACCATGCTCGGCACCTCCCGCACCGATCCTCGCGCCAGCAAAGACACCTACGCCGTCGCCAGTTCCGTTTTCGAAGAAGTCGGCCTCAACGCCCTCATCGCCATCGGTGGCGACGACACCCTTTCCGTAGCCAACCAGCTCGCCGCCGACGGTCATCCAGTAGTCGGCATTCCTAAGACCATGGACAACGACGTCCAGGGCACCGACTACTGTATCGGTTTCGATTCCGCCGTCACCCGTGTCACCGAGGCCCTCGACTACCTCCACACCACCGCCAGCTCCCACCATCGCGCCATGGTCGTCGAGGTCATGGGCCGCGAAGCCGGCTGGGTCGCCACCATCGGCGGTCTCGCCGGCGGCGCCGACTACATCATCATCCCCGAAGTCGCCGCCCAGCTTGAGGACATCATCAAACGTCTCAACATGCGGCGAGATCAGGGTAAGGACTTCAGCATCATCGTCATCGCCGAAGGCGCCCGCATCGACGGTCTCGAAGAGGCCGAGGCCCGCGTCCCGTCCAGCGACCAGTTCGGCCACGTCGACCTCAGCTCCAAAGAACTCGGCCGCCGTCTCGCCAACGCCATCGGCGACGGCACCGGCATGGAAACCCGCGTCACCGTGCTCGGCCATATCCAGCGCGGCGGTCCACCTTCCGTGTTCGACCGCGTCCTCGCCACCCGCCTCGGGGTTGCCGCCGTGAACATGGTCCGCAACCAGCACTGGGGATTCATGCCCGCCCTGCAGGGCCGCGACATCGTCGAAGTCCCCCTTACCCAGGCCGTCGGCACCAACCGCAAAGTAGACATGGACCTCTACGAAGTCGCCGAGATTTTCTTCTAGCCCACCACGGCGTCCACCCGGCGTCCTAGACAGGCGCCACCGCGTCCCGGCCCATCGACCGGAACTTCTCCTGCCGCGCCGCCAACATCTCGTCCACGTCCTTCCCCCTCAGCGCATCGATCTCCTCCATCAGCACCTCACCCAGCAGCGTCGCCGCGAGTTCGAAGTCGTTATGTGCTCCCCCGGCCGGCTCCGGCACTATTCGGTCCACCACCCCCAGCTTCACCAGGTCCGGCGGCGTCAGCTTCAGCGCCGCCGCCGCCTCTTCCGCGAACTTGTGATCTCGCCACACGATGCTCGCCGCCCCCTCCGGCGACGCCACCGAATACACGCTGTGCTCCAGCATCAGGATTCGATCTCCAATCCCCAGCGCCAGCGCCCCACCACTACCCCCTTCCCCTATCACCGTCACCACGATCGGCACCCGCAACCCCACCATTTCCAGCAAGTTGTCCGCGATCGCCCACGCCTGCCCCCGCTCCTCCGCCTCCAGCACCGGGCTGGCCCCCGGGATGTCCAGCAGCGTAATCAACGGCATCCCGAACTTCTCCGCCTGCACCATCAGCCGTCGCGCCTTTCGGAACCCCTCCGGGCTCGCCATCCCAAAGTTCCGCTTCACATTTTCCGTCGTATCCCGCCCCTTCTGGTGGCCGATCACCATCACCCGCCTTCCCTCCAGTTTCGCCGGCCCACCCACCACCGCCGCATCGTCCCCGAAGTGTCGGTCCCCGTGCATCTCCACAAAATCCGTGAAGATTAAATCCACGTAATCCAGCGTGTGCGGCCGGTCCGTGTGTCGCGCCAGCTGCACCTTTTCCCATGGAGTCAGGGCCGCGAACACCCGCGCCGTCCGCGCCTCCAGCTCGAACTCAAGCTCCCGGATTCGCGCTTCCCGATCGCCCTTATACCCGCGGTCATCGCGAATTTTCTCCACCTCCCCACGCAACTCCACCAGCTCCCTCTCAAATTCCAACGTCGCCATCAGCTCGTCCCCTCCGCCCGGCGTTGCTCCCGCGCCGCGGCCTCCTGGCCGTCCAGGTCCGCCTCCGGTGCAGATCTTTCAACGCCTGCATAAAGGTCGATCAGCCGCGTCAACAGCTCTTTTAGCGCCCGCCGTTGCGTCACCAGATCGATCATCCCCCGCTCCTGCATGAACTCCGCGCTCTGCGCATCGTCCGGTAGCTTCTGCTTCACGATTTGCTCTATCAGCCGACGTCCCGTGAATCCCACCGTTGCCCCCGGTTCCGCTACGATCACGTCCGCCAGCGACGCGAAGCTCGCCGTCACCCCGGCTAGCGTCGGATCCGTCATAACGGATACGTACAGCAGCCCCTCGTCGTGCAGTCGCCGCAGCGCCGCCGTCGTCTTCGCCATCTGCATCAACGACAGCATCCCCTCCTGCATCCGCGCCCCGCCCGAGCAGTTCACAATCACCAGCGGCAGCCTTCTCTCCACCGCCGCCTCGATCGTCAGCGTTATCTTCTCCCCCACCACCGCTCCCATCGACGCTCCCAGGAACCGAAAGTCGATTGTCGCCAGGCAGATTTCAGCGCCGTTCAGCCGCCCCGTCCCACAGACCACCGCCTCCGTCAGTCCCGACGATTTCTGATAGCGGGCCAGGTGCTCTTGATATCTCAGGCCGTCCCGTTCGAACTGCAACGGGTCCGTCGTCTCCATCCACGGCGCCAGCTCCTCGAACTTATCCGGCTCGTCTATCAGCAGCGCTATTCGCTCCGGCGCCGACATCCGCTCGTGAAACCCGCACTTCGGGCAAACCTTATGCGCCATCTCGAACTCACGGGCGTACGCCATTTCCCCGCAGTCGCGGCACGTATGCCACAGGCCCTCCGGGCCACGCCGTTCCCGATCCTTCCTCCCAAAAAATTTCACCGCCGCCGGCGCTCCCCGCCATGCCGCGGGCCACCTCTGGCTCTCGTCGTCGACGCGTCCGCCAAATCGTGCCTCCCGCGTTCAGTTCACGCGCCACCCGGCCATCGCGCACATCCGCACGCGCACCGGACAGCTCCGCGATCGCGATTATCGCGCCGTTCGCCTCCAACCTGTCAAGCAGAACCGGCCCCTCCCCCCTCATCCTCGCGCCACCACCGCGATCCTAATTCGCCGCACACCCGCCTTCCGGCAGGCCCGCGCGCACTCCATTACCGTCGCCCCCGTCGTCGCCACATCATCCACCAGCACCACGTCCCGCGCACATTCGCCCGCCTCATTACCCGCGTCAGCCCCACCTGCGGCTGCGTCTGTTTTACCCTGCGCAGGCCGCCTTCAAGCACTCCCACGCCAAGCTCCCGACCCAGCTCCCGGGCTATCAGCAGGCTCTGGTTGTAGCCCCGCTCCCGCTGTCGCTTCGCGTGCAGCGGCACCGGCACCAGCACCGCCTCGGCAAAGTCGCCCTCCGCAAGCCGACCGGCCAGCCCCGCCGCCAGCGCCGGAGCCAGGTATCGCCCGTTTCCATATTTCAGCTTCACCAATGCTTTCCGCAGCGGTCCCAGGTACTCCCCCCGCGCGTAAAACGTCTCAATCGCCGCCTCTTCCAGCCGCCAGTCCATCGCCACCCCACCTCCCGAATCGGCCGCATACGCCTCCCAGCCCCCCACCTCCACCACCGGCATCACCAGTTCCGCGCAGTCGGGGCAAAACCCGT
>CAUYYU010000148.1:0-5915 GCA_963577415.1 Chloroflexota bacterium | reverse complement strand
GGTCTTGGTCGGCAATATATTCCTCGTGCGTCTGCGTCACTTTCAGATCAATTATCGCAGGTGCCGGCCTCACCGGGCGAATGTCCACCAGCACGCCATTCACTCCATCACCCGGGCCAGGCTGAGCGCGGCCTCTCCCGGACCGTTCCTCAGGCCCGCCGGCAGCCCTGTGCCGACCGGGTTTCGCGGGCGCACGCTTTGTTAAGCTTGCCGGTATTTCACCGGTCGCCGGTCATGCGGTGAGCCAGCCGCCGGATGAGGTTTTAGTTTGTCGCGATCGAGCCGTTCTGTATTCGAATCCTACAATCGCGGCTACAACGTCGGGGTTGGCGGAGCCGTGGTGAAAGAAGGTCGAATACTGCTCGTGCGCCGCGCCACGGTTCGAGGCCGCGGCTACTGGCAGATTCCCGGCGGCTTCGTCGAGCGCGACGAAACCCTGGAGCAGGCCGTCATCCGCGAAGTTCGGGAAGAGGCCGCTGTTGAGACGCGGCCCCGGGGCGTTCTGGCCTTGCGCAGCCGTCTCCACGACAGCTCCAACAGCACCTACGTCGTCTTTCTGCTCGACTGGTCCGCCGGCGACCCCACTCCCGACGGTGAGGAGACCGATCGCGCCGAGTGGTTGGACTTGGCCGAGGTCGAGCGAACCAACCCGTTACCTGCAATCAATCTGGCCATCGCCCGCCGCGCCCTTTCGGGCGAAGCCTCGCTGCTCTCCGGCACGCCGTTGACGGGTACCGACGGCCGGCCCTACACGCTTAACCTCGGTTGACGCGATGACCGCCCAAGACGCCGGCCAGAAATCCAACCCCGCTAGCCCGCCGCCGCAATCATCTCCCGGGTTACCGTCGTCCCCGTCTGACTCCGAGGGCGCGGTCCCTTCTCGGGCGACTTCCTCCGGCGTCGCCCGCCGCCTTCTCATCACCGCCGTCGGCGTCGTCCCGGTCGTGGCCGTGCTGGCAGTGCTCGGTTCCCGGATCGGTCAGGGGGGAGGCCGCAGCGCCATCGGCGTGAACAGCGAGACTCAGCAAGCCTCCCTCCAGCCCCGCCCCGCCCCCGATTTCCGGCTAACCACCTTCGACGGCGGCGAGTTCCGCCTCTCCGCGCATCGGGGCGAGGTCGTCGTCATCAACTTCTGGGCGTCCTGGTGCGGTCCGTGCCAGCTCGAAGCTTCCCATCTTGTGGCCACCCACCGTCGCCTGGCACCTCAAGGCCTCATCATGCTCGGCATCGACGTTTGGGACGACGAGCCCGACGCTCTGGCGTTCATCGAGAAATTCGATATCACCTACGACAACGCCCCCGATCCCTCGGGAAAGATCGCCATTGACTTCGCCATTACCGGCATTCCCGAAACCTTCATGATCGACCGCAAGGGCGTCGTGGTGCAGCACTGGATCGGCCCCCTGACCGAAGACCGCCTCGTAGCCTCCATCCAGCCCTTGCTCGACGAGCCAGCCCCATGATGGACAGCGGTCTCTGGACCACCCTGCTGGTCGCCAACCGCTGGGTCCACGCCACCGCCGCCGCTCTCTGGGTGGGCGGCGGGCTCGTCTACCTGCTGGTCGTGATTCCCGCCGCGCGCGGCCTGCGCGAGTCCGGCGCCGGGTCGCCGGAAGCCGGCTGGATGACCCGTCAGGCCGTCCGCGTCCTGGGCGGGGGTATCGGCGTGTTCGTACTCACCGGGGTCGTCATGACCTTCCAGCGCCTGGCCGAGCCCCAGACCAGCCTGGCCTACGTCATCGTCCTCATCCTCAAGATTCTCGTAAGCGTGACCGCCTTCGCCCTCGTCTGGAAGCGCGGTGAGATGTTCGCCGGATTCAGCGCCGGCCCGGCACGCCTGCTGTTGCCACGCCTCTTTCGCAGCAAAGGCGGCGTCGCGATCGTGCTCGGCTCGGTGGCCTATCTCCTGGCGATCGTTCTCCAGCGAATCATCGAGGCCGGTCTGGTAGATCGCTGAGCCCGGTCTCTCACCGTTTTTAGCAAGCTTTTTTCCACACCTCGTGCGCCCAACATCCGCTTATAATTCCGGCGCGCCATCGGAGACGTTCTCCGCCTCGAACGCGAATGGATTTCAAGAGTTGACCGACCAAACCCTGGATCCAGAATCCCGGTCCCGAATATCGCCGCGCCTGCTCGTCATCGGCGCCGTCATCCTTATCGCCGTGGCCTATCTGATCTGGGCCGCCACCCAGTCCGCCTCGGTCTACTACTTCACCGTCGGCGAGGTCCTCGGCGACCCGGCCGGCGTTGAGGGCCGCAGCATTCGCGTCCAGGGCACCGTCGCCGATGGCTCCATCCAGCAGGACGCCACCCGCCTCTGGATCAACTTCGACCTCACCGATGGCGTCGACGTGATCCCCGTCGTCTACGAAAGCACTCCACCCGACCTGCTGGGCTATTCCACCGAGGACCGTTATCAGGATGTGATCGTCGAAGGCCGCCTCGATGCCAACGGCATTCTGCAAGCGCGGAATCTCCTGGTGCAGCATGGATCGGATTTCGAAACCGTTGACTCCCTCGCCGGGAGCGACGATTAACCGATGTCGCAATCCGGCCCGCCCGGCAAGCCCGCCACCGGGATAGGCATTGGGCGCGGGCCGCTCGTAGAAGTGCATTCTCTCTACCGACGACTTGGCGCCGTCGAAGCCGTGGCCGGAGTGTCCTTTACTCAGCGGCGCGGAGAGATTGCCGTGGTCCTCGGGGAAAACGGCGCCGGCAAAACCACCCTGCTGCGGCTCATGGCCGGTCTGCTGCGACCCGGCGCCGGGTCCGTACGCACCGGAGGCCGTCGCGTCTCCCAGACCGACCCCATCTCCCGGGCGGGACTAGCCTTCGTTGGCCACGGCGCCAGCAGCTACGACGAGCTCTCCGTGATTGAGAACGTCCGCTTCGCCGCCCAACTGCGAGCCGTCGCGCCGGACTCGCCACGGATTAGAGAAACGCTCGAACAGGTTGATTTATGGCGGTTCCGAGACCGTCGGGCCCGTGAACTTTCGCGCGGCATGCGCCAGCGCCTGGAGCTTGCCGGGGCACTGGTAGCCGATCCTGAAGTAATCCTGCTGGACGAACCTTTCAACGCCCTGGATTCGCGTTCTCGGGCCTCTGTGGATGCCCTCCTGGCAGGCCGCAAGCCCAACGCCGCCATTCTCATCGCCACCCACGAAATCGATCACGCCCGCTCGATCGCCGATAGGGTCCTGGTCCTTCACCGCGGACGTCTCCAGCTGGACGCCACCGTCGAATCGCTCGGCGACCGGGCCCTGCGGGAAGTGTTGGATCAGGCCGCAGCCGGCTATCCCCCGCACCAGCCCGCCGAATCCGAGTCGGGTAGAACGGCCGCCGACTCGACCCCCGACCGGATCACGCGCCGCCGGCCCGGCTGGCTGCGAGCCTGGCGGACGCTCGTCGCCCGTGAGTTTCGGGCCGAGCTGCGCAGCCGAGAATTTGTCCCCGCGATGGTCGTCCTGGGCGTCTTGATGTTGATGGTGTTCAGTCTGGCTTTCGCCATTCCGCCGGAGGACGCGCCCGCGGCCGCCAGCGGCGCATTCTGGGCCAGCCTCATTTTCGCCACTGTATTGGGGGCCGTGCGCGGTTTCGCCGTCGAGCGCGATCGCGGCACTTTGCAGACGCAATTGCTCGCCCCGATTAGCCGCTCCGCGATTTTCGGCGGCAAATGGATCGTCAACTTCGTGTCCATCGCCCTTGTGGGTGGCGTCGCCGCCGTCGTGACCTCCGTCTTCTTCCGAATCGCCTTCGCCGGTTGGATGACCGTCCTCACCGTGCTCGTGGCTGCCGCCGCCCTCGCCTCTATCGCCACCCTTTACGGCGCCCTTCTCACCAACACCCGCGCCCGCGAAATGCTCGCCCCCGTGCTGATGCTGCCCGTAACCATGCCCGTGTTGATAGGAGGCGTTGCCGCCACCCTCGACTCCCTCTCCGCGACCGCCGTCCCCACCCGCTTGCCGTGGCTCGGATTGGTGCTAGCCTATTGCGCAATTCTCCTGAGTCTGGCGGTGCTACTCGTGGACTACATCTTTGAAGACTGACGTCGGCCCGCGCTCCCAATCCGCCGGCAATATCAGTCTCGCGATGAAGCTGGTTCTCGCCCTGACCCTCGTCGCCGTCGGCGCTTCCGTCTTCATGACCTTCGCCTACGCCCCCGAACACCGGGTGCAGGGTAATTTGCAGCGCATTTTCTACTCCCACATCTCTACCGCCGGTATCTGTTACGTCGCCTTCATCATCGTCGCTATCGGCGGCGCGATGTACCTCGCCCGTCGCGATCCGAAGTGGGATCGCCTGGCTCGCGCCGCCGCCCTGCTCGGCGTCGTTTTCACCACAATTGTTCTCCTCACCGGATGTATCTGGGGAACCAGAGTTTGGGGCGCCTGCTGGACCTGGGATCCCCGCCTCACCACCACCCTCGTCCTGTGGTTCGTCTACGTCGGGTACCTGATGCTTAGGGGTTACATCGATGAGCGGGAGCAAAAGCGGCGCATCGCCGCCATCGTCGGCATAGTCGGCGCCGTCGTCGTGCCCGTTAACTACCTCTCCGTCTTCTGGTGGCGCACCCTCCATCCTCAATCCACGATAATCGTCGAGGGCAGAGGCGGCCTCGCGCCCGAAATGCTCCAGACTCTGATAGTGACTTTCTTCGCGTTCATCCTCCTGTTTGGTCTGCTGTTGCGGCTACAGGTACGTTTGGAACGCCTCAGCGACGCCGCCGAAGACTTACGGATGGCAGCCTTCGCGAAGGACGGTGCGTATTGACCTCTATCGATTCCGGACTACTTCTTCTGCTCATCGGCTACGGGATCGTGTGGCTGGGGATTTTTGGATACCTTGTTTACGCTGTCACTCGACTCCGTTCCGTCGAAAAAGAACTGACCGGCCTTGGTGGCGGGCCCCACGATGCTAATTATGGGACGGAATCGCCGGGCGGCGACTAGCTACCCGAACTAACCCGGGAGAGAGACCCATGCGACGACCTTCCGGCGAACCCCATGCTTGACCTCGGCGACCTGGGCCGCATAGCTCTGGGATTTGCCTTCGGCGGCGCCGTTTACGCAGCGGTTTCCGGTGCGCTCGGTCTCCGGCCCGGTGCCTCGGCGCTGGCCCTGAGCGCTCGTAACGCCCTCACCGGCGTCGCCGTCCTCGCCACCCTGGCCCTCCTGATCCTGATGGCCGCCTTCATTTCTCACGATTTCTCGCTCGCCTTCGTCGCCCAGAACTCCAGCCGCGCCATGCCCGCTCCCCTCGCGCTCGCCGCTGTCTGGGGCGGTCAGGCCGGCTCTCTGCTGGTGTGGGCCTGGATTCTCTCCGTGCTTTCCGCCTTCGCCTCCTGGCGCGTCCGCCTGCGAGCTCCGGACCTCGCCCCACACATGACCGTCGTCCTGGCGTTCCTGCTCGTGTTCTTCCTCGGCGTGCTGGTCTTCGCCAGTTCACCATTTGACGAACTTCCCATCGTGCCCCCCGACGGACAGGGTCTCAATCCTCTCCTCTGGGATACCGCCATGCAGATTCACCCGCCGCTGCTCACCGCCGGCTACGTGAGCTTCGCCGTGCCGTTCGCCCTCGCCGTCGCCGCTCTGCTGGTCGGCAAGGTCGACCGCACCTGGGTACGCACGACCCGCGGTTGGATGCTCCTTGCCTGGTCCTTCCAGGGCGCCGGCCTGATCATCGGCGCCTGGTGGGCCTATCGCGTCCTTGGCTGGGGCGGCTACTGGGGCTGGGATCCGGTCGAAAACGTAGCCCTGGTCCCCTGGCTGCTCGCCACCGCCTACCTCCATTCAGCCATGGTGCAGGAACGTCGCGGCATGCTGAAAACCTGGAACATCATTCTCGCCCTATCCGCCTACGTCCTCGCCATCTTCGGCACCTTCGTCGTGCGCAGCGGCGTCCTCACGTCCGTACAC
>CAUYYU010000147.1:0-5922 GCA_963577415.1 Chloroflexota bacterium | reverse complement strand
CCCCGCACCAGCACCCGATTGTTTCCCTCGACCACCAGCTCAATCCCCTCCGGCGCCTTAAAAATCACCGGGTGTGAAAATCCGAGTTGCATCTCGATGCCGCTGTCGTGAGCCTGCACCCGGTAGCCGGTCCCCACGATGTCCAGCGTCTTGCTCACTCCCTGGGTCACACCTTCGACCATGTTGGAGATAAGCGTCCGGCTGAGCCCATGCAGTTCCTTATGCCGGCGCTCATCTGACTCGCGCGAGACATGCAGGATGCCGTCCTCTTCCTTCACCTCGATACAGCTCTCAAGCGTGAGGGCCAGGCTGCCAAGCGTTCCCGTAATCCTGACCTCCCGGCCAGACTGCTTCCATTTAACCCCTTCAAGAAGCGGGATGGGGCGTTCGCCTACTCTGGACATGCGCTCAGACTCTCGCTCAGAAAACCTACCAGACGTGACAAATTACTTCCCCTCCCAGCTTCCGGCGCCGAGCCTGCGAACCCGTCATTACACCCTGGGAAGTCGAAACCAGGCTAATCCCCACCCCACCCATAACATGCCTGATCTCGCTATACCCCGTGTATATTCGCAAGCCCGGTTTGCTGATTCGTTTTAGCCCCGCCACCGACGGGTCGAGATCCTCGTCGTACTTAAGTTCGACACGCAACAGCGGCTGCGGTGGCTCGTCCACGATCTCATACCCATCTATATATCCCTCTTCTTCCAACACCTTGACGATGCTCAGCTTCATCTTCGAAGACGGCAGCATGAACCTGGGTAGCTTCGCCTTCGAGGCGTTGCGAATCCTGGTCAACAGATCAGCGATCGGATCGCTAAGCGTAATCGCTCTGCTTATTTTCGTAATTTCCTCTGTCATCACCAGCTGGACTTCGTTATTCCGGGCACCAGACCCTGCAACGCGCGCTCACGGAAACAGATTCTGCACATACCGAATTTGCGCATGAACGCCCGCGGACGCCCGCATATTCCACAGCGATTTCGAAATTGCACTTTGAATTTCGGCGGTCGCTTCCATTTTTCGATTTTGCACTTCTTGGCCAAGTGGAGATTACCTTCCTGGGTTACGCGACTTCACGGTGGAACGGACAACCCATTTTCTCAAGCAGGGCCATCCCCTCGGAGTCATTCGGCGCGGACGTCACGATCGTCACTTGAAATCCCCGGACCCGGTCCACCGCGCTGTAATCGATCTCGGGGAACACCAGTTGCTCATCGAACCCGATCGAGTAATTGCCCCGTCCGTCGAACGCGGACCGTGACAGGCCCCTAAAGTCACGGACCCGGGGAATCGCGATCGTGAACAGACGATCGATGAAGTGGTACATCCGGTCCCCACGGAGCGTCACCATGCACCCCACCCGCATCCCCGCCCTCAGATGGAAGTTCGAGATGGCCTTCCGGGACCGTGTGATCACCGGGCGCTGACCCGCCATGATCGCCATGTCCTTCACCATGGCCTCCGGCGCGTTCGCATTTTCAATCGCCTCACCCAGTCCGGAATTGAGCACGATCTTTTCCAGCCGGGGAGCCCGCATCGTGTTGGTCAGCCCGAGCTGCTCCATCAGCGCCGGCCTGATCTCCGTCTCGTACCGATATTTGAGTCGTGAAGCCACTAGCTGTCGATCACCTCTCCGCAGTGTTTGCAAGTTCGGGCCTTACCGCCATCCACCAGGACCGTGATCCCAACCCGCGTCGGCTGATCGCACTTCGGGCAGATCAGCATCACGTTCGAAACCGCGAACGGCGCGTTGAACTCAATGATGCCCGACGGCTGCCCCGGCGCCCGTGGTTTCGTGTGCCGTTTGCGCACGTTTACGCCCTCCACAATCACCTTCCGCACCTTCTGCAATACCTCGGTAATCTCTCCCCGTTGGCCACGGTCGCGGCCCCGGGTCACCACCACCTGGTCACTTTTTCTTACCTTCAGCCCGGCCATCAGCTCACAACACCTCCGGCGCCAGCGAAACCACCCGGGCAAATCGCGTCTCTCGCAGCTCCCGGGCTACCGGTCCGAATATCCGCGTGCCCGCCGGGGCTTCTTGCGGATCCAGAATCACGGCGGCGTTGTCGTCGAACCGAATCCGCGAACCGTCCGCTCGCTTGTATTCCTTCGCCACTCGCACCAACACCGCCCGCACGACCCGGCCCTTCGGCACCGCGCTGTTTGGCGCCGCCTGCTTCACCGAGCCCACGATCATGTCACCGACCCCGGCATACCGCCGGCCCGACCCGCCCAATACGCGGATCACCAATAGCTCTCGGGCGCCGCTGTTATCAGCGACCCGGACTCTAGACTGCTGCTGTATCACTCGGGGCTGCCTCTTCTTCGGGACTAACTTCGGCACGCTGCACGATCTCGCGCACCCGCCACTTTTTGCGGCGGCTGAGCGGTCGCGACTCTTCAATAATCACTTCGTCTCCCACCCGGCATTCGTTCTCCGGGTCATGGGCCAGATATCGACTGCGCGACCGCACCGGCTTTCCGTAAAGTCGGTGCCGCTTGTACATGATGTGTTCCACCATGATCGTCTTCTCCATCGCATCGCTGATCACAGCGCCCTGCAAACGTTTTTTCCGTGAAGCCATTAATTCTGCCTAATCCTCAGTCTCTTGAATTTCGCCGGCCTCGTCATCCGCGCGAACCTTTTCCGTAAGCACCGTCATGATCCGCGCGACCTCGCGACGGTTCGCAGATAGCTGCGCATAATTTTCCAGCTGGTGGGTGGCATTCTGGATTCGCAGCTGAAACAGGTCTTCTCGCCGCTCTTCCAAGTGCTGCTGCAGCTCTTCCACCGTCAGTCCTCGCAGCTCGCTCGCCTTAGCCAATGACCAGCTCCTCGCTGCGAGACACGAACCGCGTGGCCACCGAAAGTTTGTGACTCGCCAGCCGCATCGCCTCCTCGGCCATGTCCTGCGGCACACCGGAAACTTCAAACAGCATCCGTCCCGGCTTTATCACCGCTACCCAGTGATCAACCGCCCCTTTTCCTCCGCCCATCCGCGTCTCCACCGGTTTACGGGTGATCGGCTTATCCGGGAAAATGCGAATCCAAACCTGTCCGCGGCGCCGCATATGGTGTGTCAGCACGCGCCGCGCCGCCTCGATCTGCCGGCTGTTTATGTTGCCCATCGTCGTGGCCTGCAGCCCGAAGCCCCCGTGGTCCAAGCTGTTACCGCGCGTCGCGATCCCCTTATTGCGACCGCGGTGCATCTTGCGATACTTTGTCCGTTTAGGCATCAGCATGGCCCGCCCCTACCTCTCCACACCCTGGGGCAATTCACGAGACCGGTCACCTTCCTGGCCGTCCTTTTCCTCTCTCCCACTCCCACGATGCACCCACGCCTTGACCCCGATCGTCCCGTAAGACGTCCGCGCCGTCGCCTGCCCATAATCGATATCTGCGTCCAGCGTTTGCAGCGGCACTCGACCTCTGATCTCAAACTCCGTGCGGGACATCTCGCGACCTCCCAGCCGGCCGCTGACCATGATTTTCACACCCTCAGCCCACGCCCGCATGGTCCGCTCCGCGCTCATCTTGATCGCCCGGCGAAACGACACCCGTCGCTCTATCTGGTCGGCCACGTTGCGGGCCACCAAATACGCGTCAAGTTCCGGGTTCGATATCTCCGCGATGCTGACGAAAATTCTCTTCTTAAAGTGTTTCGCCAGCGCCAACTGCAGCGCTTCCCGATTCGATCCGCCTCTTCCGATCACAATCCCCGGTCGCGACGTGTGGATGTTCACCCGGATGACGTTCGACGCCCGGCGGATACCGATGCCCGACACCCCCGCCCCGAAGCTACGGCGTCCTCCGCCGCGGCGCTCCGCGCTGCCCGGCGGATTCTTCAGCCACTTCCGAATTACCCGGCGAATCTCATCGTCCTCCAGCAGATATGTCGCGTAATTCTTGTCCGCATACCACTGGCTGTCCCAGTTTCTTATGCCGCCGAGCCGGAAGCCAATCGGATGTACCTTCCGTCCCATCTAAGACTCCCGCTCGTCGACTACCACCGTAACGTGGCTCATACGCCTCTTGTACCAGCCCGGGCGGCCTCGAGACTTCGCCCGCAGCCGTTTCAGACGCGGTCCGTCGTCCACCGACACTCTCGATATGTAAAGGTTTCCGGGATTTAGCCCGTAGTTATTCTCCGCGTTCGCGATCGCCGATTTCACGATTTTGGACAGAAACCCAGCGCCACGATTCGGCAGAAACGCCAGCGTCGCCAGCGCCGTCTCCACATCCTGGCCCGTGATGGCGCGCCCCACCAGCCGCACCTTGCGCGGTCCTATGCGGAGGTATTTCGCCGTCGCCCAGACTTCCAAATCAGCTCCCGTCCAAATTCATGTTCATCCTCGTGGCCCTGTCGATCTCATCCCGGCGTGCCCTCTGAACACTCGCGTCGGCGCAAACTCGCCCAGCTTGTGCCCCACCATGTTCTCCGTAATGTAAACCGGCACATGCCGCCGGCCATCATGCACGGCGATCGTGTGCCCCACCATGTCCGGAAAGATCGTCGATCTTCGGCTCCACGTCTGAATTACCACCTTCTCGCCGCGGCGATCCAGTTCGCGCACGCGCTTCAGCAGTCGTTCGTCTACGTACGGTCCTTTTTTTAGCGATCTAGACATATACCTGTATTCCGCGTCCTAACGCCGCTTGCCGCGCCGGCGAACAATAAATTTGTCGCTCCGTCGCCGCCCCCGGCGGGTCTTGTATCCCATGGCCGGTCTGCCCCAGGGAGTCTTGGGTGGCATTCCCGTCGGAGCCTTACCCTCGCCCCCGCCATGCGGATGATCATTCGGATTCATCGCCGATCCGCGCACCGTCGGTCGTCGTCCCATCCAACGGGCCCGCCCGGCTTTACCCAGCGAGATGTTGCTATGGTCCTCGTTACCAACCACCCCGATCGTCGCCAAGCAGCGCTGATGAACCAACCTCATTTCACCCGAAGGCAGCCGCAACGTTACCATGCCTCGGTCTTTCGCCATAACCTGCAACGATGTACCCGCGCTGCGCGCCAACTGCGCGCCCCGTCCGGGCTGCATCTCGACGCAGTGAACCGTCGTGCCATCAGGAATTTGTTGCAGCTCCAGCGCATTACCAACCCGCAACTCAGCCTCCGGTCCGGACGAGATAACGTCCCCCGTCGTAATCCCTCCCGGCGCCAGGATGTAGCGCTTTTCCCCATCCCTGTAGTGCAGCAGCGCAATGTGCGCCGAGCGGTTGGGATCATACTCGATAGCCGCCACCCGCGCCGGGATGCCCACCTTGTCGCGCTTCCAATCGATTATCCGCAGGCGGCGCTTCGCGCCTCCCCCACGATGGCGTACCGTAATCCGCCCCTGATTGTTGCGACCCGCCTTGCGCTTCTTCGGTCGCAGGAGAGATTTTTCCGGTTTCTTTTTGGTGAGATCGGAAAGATCTACCGATATGTAGCCACGCCGGCCCGGCGAGGTGGGTTTGAAATTTTTCAGCGCCATCTAAGTTCTTACCTATACCCCGGCAAAAATTTCTATCGTCTGACCCGGCTGCACGGTCACCGTGGCCTTTTTCCAATCGGGCCGCTTGCCGCGGCTGCGCCCAAATCGGCGCCATTTTCCCCGCACCCGCGATACATTCACCTGGGTCACATTTACCTCGAAGATGGCCTCCACGGCTTCCCGGATTTGCGTCTTATTGGCCCGATCCGCCACCTCGAAGACATATTTGCCGGCCTCGGCCGCCATGGTCGATTTTTCCGTCACGATCGGTCGCACAATCACCTCACGCAGATCCATCATCACCACTCCTGCACATCACCTGCAGCGCCGTCACCGATGCCACGACGTGACTCGCGGTCAAGATATCGTTCGCGCTCACGGTGTCCGCTCGCTCCACATTCACTCCGGGAAGATTCGCCGTCGACCGCCTCAGCC
>CAUYYU010000146.1:0-5941 GCA_963577415.1 Chloroflexota bacterium | reverse complement strand
GGGTGAAGTGCGGCCTGAACCGGCCGCTTTTTATCTTTCGGGGAGGTTGGGGCAGGGGAGTCGAAGGGAGTTCGCCGGGGGGTGGTGGGTTCAGGGGGTGACTTTGACAGTGGCGATGGAAACCGCGAAAAAGGCGATGGCGACGACGATAGTGAAGTTGAAAAGCAGACGTTCGGCACCCCTTCGGGTGCTGTGAAAGGAGTCGCTCTGGCCGAAGGCCGCGCCGGCGCCGCCTTGAGCCTGTTGGAGCAGGACGGCGATCATGAGCAGGATGGCGAGCACCACCTGCACGGACTGGAAAACGGTTGCCATGAGTGGGATTCCTTTCAGCGGGCGAGTATAGCAATGGGATGGTAATTGGGGTGTGGTTCATGCGGAACGAAGCCAGCGGGCGGCGTCGAGAAGAGCCGAAGCTTCGCCGAAGGCGCCGGCCTTGGTGACGATGGGGCGACCGGCGGCGATTCCGCCGACTAGCAGTCCGCCGGGAATGCCGGGACGAACTTCGGCGACGATGCGAATGCCGGCGGCGTCTAATCCGCGAACGGCCAGGGAAGCGGTTTCTCCCCCGGTGAGAACGAGCCCGATATCGGGGAAGGCGGATACCAATCCGGCGGCCAGTTCGCCGATCCACCGGGTGAGGTTTTCGACTACGGGCGGAGAGAGATCGCGCCGTCCGGCTCCGGGATGGGCGATCCAAACCGGGTCGTCTCGCAAGTGCGCGACAGCGGCAGTGAGTGCGATCTCGGGATGGGGGTAATCGGCGATGTCCGGTATGTAGGGCGCCGTTCCGAGAGCTGAAGCCGCGACCGCGACCTGTTCCACTGTGACATCCGAAAAAGAGCCGGCGATGACCGCGACCCGGGACGAAGGGGGATGGGAGACGGGGAAATGGGTGGTCGCGGCTTCCCCGACTAGATGCTCCGCGAGACCGGCGGAGCCGGCGGTGAGACGGTCGAGACCGCAGCGCCGGGCGGCTTCGGCGACGCATGCGAGATCGGCCTCGGTCTCGGCGTCAGCGACGATCACGTCGGCGACAGCCTCGAGCGCGCGCATCCGGGACCCGGTTTTTTCGACACCAGACCTCACGGTTTCCAGAGACAAGAGAGCGGGTTTGAGATTCGAGTGGGCAGAGACGAGACGGGCGATGTCATCCTCTTGCACCGGGGACTGGGGGTCGGCGGCGATCTCGGTCTCGGTGATACGAACGCCGTTGATATACTGAATTCCGCCGACAGTAGTGCGGCCCTGAGCGGGGTAGGCGGGGGCAAGGACGGCGGTGGGAACGCCGATTGCCCGCATGACGGCGGCGAGCTCGGGTCCGAGATTGCCACGAAGAGTGGAATCGACTTTTTTGTAGAAGCGATCAGCGGTGAGGGCGGCGCGGCGGGAGATGGCTTCGGCGGTGATGGCGGCGTCAGCGGGAGAGAGGGCGCGGCTGTCGGAGCTGAGCACTAGGGCCCCGGCGTCGGGGCTGCCGCCGCCGAGATCGAATACGGTCCAGAACCCTTGCCGGGCGAATTGCAATCCGGTGTCGAGAGCGCCGGTGAAGTCGTCGGCGAGGACGGCCCAGACCATCAGGCGGAGATCCGGGCCAGGGCGGACCTAGCTCTCGGCGACGGCGGGATTGGAGAGGACGCCGACGTTCTCGACCTCGACTTCGACAGTATCGCCATGGGTGATCGGTCCGACTCCCTGGGGAGTGCCGGTGATGATGACATCTCCGGGCTCGAGGGTCATGACCTGGCTGATCTCCTGAATCAGGAAGGCGGAGGCGAAGACCATGTCGGAAGTGTTGGAGTCCTGAGTGGTCGTGCCGTTGACGCGAGTGGACACTTTGAGGCTGTCGGGGTTGAGATCGGAGACGATGACGGGGCCGAGAGGCAGGAAGGTGTCGAAGCTTTTGGCGCGGACCCACTGGTTCTCGCGGGCCTGCCAGTCGCGGGCGCTGACATCGTTGGCGGCGGTGTAGCCGAGAAGACAGTCGAGCGCTTCGTCTTCGGAGACGTTGCGGGTGCGGCGGCCGATCACCAGGGCGAGTTCACATTCGTGTTCGACCTGCTCGGAAGAGCGGGGGAGGATGATGGCCTCGCCTGGGCCGATGACGCTGGATGGAGGCTTGAAGAAGAGCATGGGGAAAGTGGGTATCTCCATGTTCACTTCGGCGGCGTGGGCGCGGTAGTTGAGGCCGACGGCGATGATTTTGCCGGGAACGACGGGGGCCAGAATTTCGAGTTCGTCATAGGAGCCGACGGTGCCTCCGACGGTGAAATCATGAAGGGGGTCCCCATGAATGGCGTTGACGGTCCCGTCCTGCTTGAGCGAGCCGTAAGCGGGTCCGTCTGACGTCTGGTAGCGAAGCAGTTTCAAGTTGGATCCTTTCGGGCCGGGACGGCCGGCTACATCGATTCGAGTAGCTTGAGGGCGGCTGTGCGGTAGCTGTCTACATCGGCGAGGGCGGGCAGGCGGCGGGTGTGGCTAAGCTCGACGAATTCGGCGCCGGGAATACGACTTCTGATGAGCTCGGCGTCGGCGTTGGAAACGACGGGGTCGTCGGCGCCGCGGATGATGACGGTGCGGGCGGTGATGTGGGGAAGGAGGGAGAGGGTGTCGCCGGTGGCGACGGAGCGAGCGAGGGCGGCGGCGGCGGGTTGGTGAGCTCCGGAGCCGGCGTCGAGAAGGTCGTCGGGCACTTTGCGGTTGCGGGCCAGGCCGGCGCCGGCCTTGATGATGCGGGCGAGATTTTTGGGCTTCCATGAGAGCGCGGCGAGTTCGTCGGCGCGGGTGAGAGCGGCGGCGGGATCGCCGGCGACGGCGTCGGCGCCCATGAGGACGAGCTTGTAAACGAAGGACGGGTAGCGGGCGGCGAGGCTCTGAGCGACGCGGGCGCCTTCACCGAAAGCCAGGACGCTGCAGCGCACGAGCCCCAGGGTGTGCAAGGCGTAGCGGATGTCGTCGGCGAGGGTATCCACATTGGCGCCGTCGCCGGTTTTGGGGGAGTTGCCGAATCCGCGGAGATCGAAGGCGCGGCAGTGGTATTCCTCAGGCATGCCTTCGATGAAGTCGTGCCAGAGCCTGGCGGACTGGAGATTGCCGTGCAGGAAGACGGCGTTGTGAATGCCTTCGCCGGATTCGAGGTAGTTAAGTTCAAGGTCGCGGGTGATGACTGCTGGCATTGATTCCTTCTGGAGTGAGAAGAGGGGAGGCGGGACGGGCCGTAGTTTACGGTTTTGGCGCAATGATCGGTAGTGGGCGCGGCCTGGGTCCGTTTTCCCTGGGAACTAGTTGAGCAGGCGGCGGACTGGACTTGGTAACCGTTGTAACGCCGGCGTGACCCACAAGGCACAAGAACGTTTTTTCGGGATTTCGGAGTGCGATTTTGGAAAGCCGTTATACAGGGGCAGGAGGGTATGTACAAAGGGGGTAGTTTGCGGGTTTTGCCCAGTAGCTTGTGGCGGCAGAAATTGTTGGGGTTTGCTGACTGGCCCGTCCCTGTGAATCGCGCTTGAGAGAGTGGCCCCTGTGGTGGAGTCGACTGGCGGCCTGCCGGGGATGCGATTGGGAATGTCTGGGCAGGGGTGAATCGGCACGGGATGCTTGAGGGGTAGCATAAGCTCGCGGCTCGGGTCGGAGAGGGTGGCGACTGTCCAAAGGGGATAGGGGAGTGTGCGGGAAGGGGGATATCGGGCAGAATGCCGGAGCGTAGTTCTGGAGCGGAAGAGATTTAGCGGACGGGTACGATGAGACGGACGCAAATTGACATAACTAAGGATGGATCGCGTGGAGGCTGATTCGGGAGGGCGAACCGCTGGCGCGGGGATGAGTGAGGCGCAGGGCGCGGGATCTGAGAGGGAAGTTGATTCGCTGCGAGAGACGAACGCGCGGCTGGTGGATACGCTGCAACAACTGCAACGGGAGCGGGCCGGGGACGCGCTGGAAGGGGTGCTGGCGGAGGTGGATCGGGCGATCGGCGGGATGTTGACTTATGTGGAGGATCTGCGGCGGACGCGGGAGAAATTGGTGCGGGGAGTGGGGAGCGTGGCGGACCGGCTGGCGGAGATCGATACGAGGTC
Organism: Chloroflexota bacterium; assembly: GCA_963577415.1. Lineage (GTDB taxonomy): Bacteria > Chloroflexota > UBA11872 > UBA11872 > VXNJ01 > JASLPR01. Next base: position 1,871 of record CAUYYU010000146.1, on the reverse strand, counting down.
GGTCTTGGGATCTGGGGATGCGGCGCGGACACAGTCGGTTTATGAGGAACCGGTTGCAGGCGTCGGGACGGAGGCGCCGACACAGTCGCCGGCACAGCCGGTTTATGCGGAGCAGTCGACGAAGGTGGAGCCCACGAGCGCGCAGGTGGATGCCGAAGAGGATGTGTCGAACATAATCCGGCCAGAAGCGGAGCCAGTGGGTGAATCAGCGGCGACTGGTCTGGATGAGATGGAGTCGCCGGGCGCCGAAGCCGCGGAGGACGAGCGGACGCGGCCAAGTTTGCCGGTGGATCTGGTAGTACACGGGTGCAAGAATTTCGAGCTGGTGGGGAAGTTGCAGGCGAAGGTGTCGGGTCTGGCGGTGGTGGAGAGCATGCGGGTGAGGCGGTTTCACCGGGGGTCGCTTTACATGACGGTTTCGCACGGTGCAGGCGATCTCGCGGAAGGCCTCATAGAGGCTCTTGCCGGCCTGGAGGTCGACGGGAAATGGTTGCGGATTTTGGAGAGCGGGGCGGGGCGGATCGAAGCGACGTTTCCCGGATAGGCCGACGTAGGGCCTAGTAGTAGACGCGCTGGGTTTTCTGGCCTTTGACGTATGCGGCGCGAATGGGCTGGATCTCGGGCCGGTCGGAGACCTCGGCGGTGGCGACGTCCCACCAGACGCCGGTTTCGGGGGAGACGGCTTCGGGATAGGTGGCGACATCGATCACGACGGGGCGGCGGACGACGTTGCGGGCTTCTTCGAGGGCCTGTCGCAATTCGTCGGGGGTTTCGGCGCGGAGGCCGACGGCGCCCATGGATTCGGCGTTCTTGGCATAGTCAATTGAGAGATAGGCGCCGGTGAGGCGGTTGGTGCCTTCTTCGCGCATGCGGAACTCGTTGCCGAAGGCGGTGCCGGTGGAGCCTTCCTGCAGGCGGCGGATGACCTGGAAGCCGTTGTTGTGGGAGAGGACAATTATCAGTTTTATGCCCTCCTGAACGGCGGTGACGATTTCGGAGGGGTTCATGAGGTAGGTGCCGTCGCCAATCATGACGAAGACCTCGCGGTCGGGGTCGGCCATCTTGGCGCCGATGCCGGCGGGGATTTCCCAGGCCATGCAGGAGTAGCCGAACTCGAGCATGCAGTGGCGGTCGTCGTTGCAGTCCCAGAGCTGGCGCAGGTCGCCAGGCAGGGAGCCGGCGGCGCAGACGGAGACGTCGCCGGGACGGGCGAAGTCGTTGACGATCTTGATCATCTCGGGCTGGCGCATGATGCCGTCGTCGGCCGGGGCGAAAGTTTCGGTCAGAGTGTCTTGCCAGGCTGCGTTGAGGGTATTGACCCGTTGGGGCCAGGATTTGGGGGCGGAGTGGTGGGAGAGGGTGTCGGCCAGCTGGTCGAGGGCGAGTTTGGCGTCGGCGAGCACGGGCAGAGCGCCCTGCTTGTAGGCGTCGTGGCCGGTGACGTTGATGGAGACGAAGCGCACGTCGGGGTTCTGGAAGGCGGTTTGGGAGCCGGTGGAGAAGTCGGCGAAGCGGGTGCCGACTCCGATGACGAGGTCGGCTTCGGCGCTGAGGGCGTTGGCGGCGGAGGTGCCGCCGACGCCGAGAGCGCCGACGGACATGGGGCCGGCGAGGCGACCGGCGCCTTTGCCGGCGTTGGTCTCGCCGATGGGGATGCCGCAGGCGGTGGCGAGGGCGGCGAGCTCGGTTTCGGCTTCGGAGTAGATGACGCCGCCGCCGGCGAGGATCACGGGCTTGGAGGAATCGCGAATCATGGCGGCGGCGGCGGCGATGGCGTCGGGATGGGGGTAGGGGCGCTCGATTTGCCAGGTGCGCTCTTCGAAGAAATGAGTCGGGTAATCGAAGGCCATCATCTGGACGTCCTGAGGCAG
>CAUYYU010000145.1:0-5986 GCA_963577415.1 Chloroflexota bacterium | reverse complement strand
GGCGGCAATATCGGCGGTTGACCTGGCTTTGTGGGATATTCGGGGCAAGGCCCTGGGACTGCCGGTGTACGAATTATTGGGAGGACGCTGCCGGGATAAGGCGGTGTGCTATCCCCACGTCCGCGGAGAGACGCTGGAGGAGTTTCTGGACGATGCCGGGCGGGCGCTGGACGAGGGGTACAAATTCGTCAGGCTGCACGCGATCTCGGAGGATGATGGCGTCTTCGACCCGCGCAACACAGTCCCGCAGACGGTGGAATGGGCCACGGCTCTGCGAGAGAAGGTGGGGCCGAAGGTGGAAATCCTGGTTGATTTCCATACTCGCCTGGACCCGATCGACGCAGTGCGGCTGGCCAGAGCACTGGAGCCGGTGGAGCCGTATTTCATTGAGGACCCGGTGCGTTCGGAGAATCCGGAGGCCTACCGGTTTGTGCGAGAAAGGACGAATGTGCCTATCGCGGGTGGGGAAGAGCTGGCTACGAAGTGGGAGTTCCGGCCATTGATCGAAGGGGACTTGATCGATTACGTGCGGTTGGATCTGTGCATCGTGGGCGGGCTGACGGAGTCAAAGAAGATCGCCGGATGGGCGGAATCGCATTACCAGTACCTGGCGCCCCATAATCCGCTGGGGCCGGTTTCAACGGCGGCATGCCTGCATCTGGCCTTGAGCTCGCCGCTGTTCGGCGTTCAGGAGTTGCCGTGGCTGCCGGGCTACATGGCGGACGTATTCCCGCAACAGGTCGAGTATGAAGATGGCTATCTGCTGCCGCCAGAAGTTCCGGGGCTGGGGGTGGACTTCGACGAAAAGGCAGCGGCTGAATATCCGTTTGAAATGGCGGGCAATCCGGAATTCAGGCGTGAGGACGGCTCCATAACAAACTGGTAGAGGCTGTCCGATCGATGGGGTGAGAACCGTGGCCGACCGCGGACGGCTCGTTACTCTTTGGCCAGGAGCTCGTCGATAGCGTCGGCTCCGTTTTTGCAGGCCTCGGCGGCGGACAGGGAGCCCGATATGACGTGGTTCTCGACCTTGTTGGCGAGTATTTGAAGAATCTGTTGGCTCTGGTCGAAGACCGGCACGCGGGCGGTCTCGAGCCCGCGCAAGATGGCCTCGGCCTCGGGTCGGGTGAGTCCGTCGGACAGGGCCAGTATTTCTTCGACGCCGGTGCGGCGGGCAGGGAAGGACATGCGAGTCTCCATTTTTGCGTTTACTTCGCGCAGGGCGAAGAAGGCGTCGCCGGTGTCGCCGGCTCCGTCCATGACGGCGATCGCGGCGGGCACGGTGGCGGCGGTTGCTTCTTCTCTACCACGGACCATTCCGCTGACGCGGACGCCAAGCTGGTCCAGGCCGCCGATTCCGAAGGGAAGAGTGGCCGGCCCAAACATGGTGGCGAGACGCTGACCGTTGACCTCGAGCCGAAATCCGCGCCGTCCGCCTCTAAATCCGCCGCCTCCGCCGCCGCCTCCAAACTGGGTGAGCTCGGGATCGGTGGCGGGGGCCACGCCATCCTGGTGGACCATTTTCTCGATGAGGCCGACGGCGTCGATCGCGGCGGGCTCGGCCAGGAGGCTGCGGCTGCCGTCGGCGGCGACGAGGCCGCCTCCGTTCTGCCAGATCAGAATCAGGCTGGAGCTATGGCTGAAGGGTGAGCTGGGGGTGAAGTAGTGGCCCCACTGCCCTCCGGAGCTACTGGCGTCGGGAGAGATTGTCAGAGCCCCGGCGGCCACCTGGAACTCTTCCCATGTCCAGCCCTCGGGAGGGGGCGGCTCGACACCGGCGTTCTGAAATTGTTCTTCTCCGTACCAAAAGACGGTGGGTACCAGCGCCATTGGTAGGGCCCAGGTGCGGCCTTCGAAGCCCCCAAAGCCGGCGGCGGCCGGGTAGTAGTCGTCAAGAGAGCCGGAACTGGCGGAGAAAAAACGATCGATTGGCTGCAGCAGGCCCGCTTCCCGCAGGGCCAACATCTCGGCCCGAGAGCCGACGATCAGCAAGTCCAGGGACTTGTTATCGCCAAGGGCGGACTCGACCGCCTGCACGAATACGTCAGGGTTGCTCTGGAATTGAAATCCTTGACCGACGGAGATCTGGACTAGGTTCACCTCCAGATTTCCGTTGACGGCCTGAGCATCGGCAACGGCGCCGTGAACCTGGCTTTCGAGCTGGGCGGCGAGGGGATTACCGGTGGCCACGCCGAGGTTTACTGAGACAGGACCCTGGGGTCCGGCGCTGACGGCTCCTTCGGGGATGACCACGGTCGGCGGTGCCTCGCCGGGCTCCCCGGCGCCCTGGAACTCTCCGGGTAGCTCAACGAGCTTCGGTTCTCCACAGGCCGCGAGCACCGCCGCGGTGCTCGCGGCGAAGGCGCCGGCCAACATCTTTCGTCTTGAGAGTGGCATTGGTGATCCTTGCGTAGCGGTGACTTTATCCCTAGCCTTTTCTCAGCCATAACGGCAGTGCGAGCGCGGTTGGGGATTGTTTACAAGCTATTTACAAAGACTGCAGCGGCATGGCCAGCTATTCGTCGTCGTCTCCACGAAGCGCGGCGATGGCGCCGATGTCCTCAAGCGTTGTGGTGTCGCCGGTGACTTTGCCGTCGGTAGCGATTTCCTTGAGCAGCCGACGCATGATCTTGCCACTGCGGGTCTTGGGTAATCCGGGAGTGAACCGCAGCATTTTTGGGCGGGCGAAGCGACCGATGCGGTTGCCGACGTGGTTTATCAGCTCTATCTGAAGTTCTTCGCTGGGGTCAAAACCACCTCGCAAGGTGATAAAGGCGGCAACGGCCTCGCCGGTCAGATCGTCGGGGTAGCCGATCACGGCGGCTTCGGCCACGGCGGGATGCTCGACGAGGCTGCTCTCCAGTTCGGCGGTGCCGAGGCGGTGACCGGAGACGTTAAGGACGTCGTCGATGCGGCCAATGATCCAGTAGTAGCCGTCCTCGTCCCGGGTAACGGCGTCGCCAGCCAGATAGGCACCTTCGATACGCTCGAAGTAGGTTGAGAAGAACCGGTCACGGTCGCCGAATTCACCCGAATGGCCGGCTTCGCCCCAGCCTTCTGTATAGATTCCCCGGATCATGCCCGGCCAGGGCCGGCGGATAATCAGGAGGCCGCGTTCGTTTGCTCCGACCTTCTGGCCCGCTTCGTCTACGACGTCGGCTTCTACGCCGGGGAAAGGCAGGGTGGCGGAGCCGGGCTTGGTGGCGATGGCTCCGGGCAACGGGGTGATCATGATGCCGCCGGTTTCGGTCTGCCACCAGGTGTCTACGATGGGACAGCGTTCACCGCCGATGACACGCCGGTACCAGAGCCAGACCTCGGGATTGATGGGCTCGCCGACCGTGCCGAGCAGCCGCAGGCTGGACAGATCGTGCCCGGCTGGCCATTCATCGCCCCACTTGATGAAGGCGCGGATGGCCGTCGGAGCGGTGTAGAAGATCGTCACCTGATACTTTTCTACGATCTCCCACAGCCGACCGAAGTCCGGAAAGTCGGGCGCGCCTTCGTACATGACGCTGGTAGCCCCGTTGGCCAGGATGCCGTAGACGATGTAACTATGGCCGGTGACCCACCCGATGTCGGCGGTGCACCAGTAGATGGCCTCGTCCTTAAGGTCGAAAATCCATTTCGAGGTGAGGGCGGTGTGGACCATGTACCCGCCGGTGGCGTGGACGACTCCCTTGGGCTTGCCGGTGGTACCGCTGGTGTAAAGGACGTATAGCGGGTGTTCGGCGGGAACGTTGACGGGATCGCAGGTGTCCGGCTTGCCGTCGATGAGGTCGTGCCACCAGACATCCCGACCTTCCTGGAAGCTGATCTCGTTTTCGCAACGCCGGTAGACGATCACTTTTTCGACGGATGGGCAGGCGTTGTCAGCCAGCGCGTTGTCGATGTTATCTTTCAGGGGAATGACCTTGCCGCGACGCCAGGAGCCGTCGGTGGCGATGACGGCGCGGGCGCCGGCGTCGTTGATGCGGTCGCGTATGGCGTCGGCGCTGAATCCGCCGAAAATTACGCTGTGGACGATGCCGAGGCGGGCGCACGCGAGCATGGCGACCGGCAGCTCGAGGATCATGGGCATGTAGAGAATGATGCGGTCGCCTTTAACGAGGCCCAGACTGCTGAGGCCGTTAGCGAAGGCGCAGACGTCGGCGAGCAGTTCCGCGTAGGTGATCGTGCGGGTGTCGCCGGGTTCGCCTTCCCAGTGGTAAGCCACGCGGTCGCCGCGGCCGGCGTCGACGTGGCGATCCAGGCAGTTGACGGTGATGTTGAGCTCGCCGTCGACAAACCAGCGGCTGAAGGGCTCGTTCCACTCGTTGAGCACGGTCCAGGGCTTGGACCAGGTGAACTCGTCGGAAATTTCGCGCCAGAAGGCTTCCGGCTCCTCCAGGCTGCGGCGGTGGAGCTCGCGGTACTGCGCAAGGTTGCCGATATGGGCGCTCGCCGCGAAGTTCGGGCTCGGTTCGAAGACCGGCGCTCCCGATGAACCGCCGGCCGCGTTCTCGTTGGCCATAGTTGCCTCCATGTCCCTCACCGCCGGCGGGGGATGTTAGGTCCGGTGTTCGATCGTCTTCCCGGCCACGAGCCGGATCGCGGCTGGGCGGTCAATCCGCCGACTCACCAGCGGGGTCGGGTTGTCGCCGCCCAGAGGGCATCTTAGTTACTACCGCGCCCACGTGTCATCACGGAGCACAAGGGAAGGCGCCGATGATGAGCCCTCTTCGGCTCGTTGTTCATATAATCCGCCCTACCAGCCCGCGCGGCACCCCCAGATTCTCTGATCCGTACTCAGGAGGGACATATGTACGAGCCGAAAAAATCCGATATGTTCACCTTCGGCCTCTGGACGGTTGGCAATCCGGGAAGCGACCCGTTCGGCAGCCGAGTGCGCGAGACAATCCCGCCGGAGCACATAGTGGAGCAATTGGCGGCGCTGGGCGCGCACGGGGTGAATCTGCACGACAACGATCTGGTGCCGTTTGACGCCACGCCGGCGGAACGAGATCGAATCGTGGCGTCGTTCAAGCAGGCGCTGGACGATCACGGCATGAAAGTGCCGATGGCCACGACAAATCTTTTCAGTCACCCGGTTTTCAAAGAGGGCGCCTTCACCGCCAACGATCCTGACGTTCGCCAGTTCGCGATCCAGAAGACGATGAAGGCGATAGAACTGGGGGTCGAACTGGGCGCGCGGACATATGTGTTCTGGGGCGGTCGCGAAGGGTCCGAGGTGGATGCCGCGAAGGACCTCCCTGAAGGTTACAAACATTTCCGGGAAGCCCTGAACTTCCTGCTCGGCTGGGTCGCCGACCAGGGGTACGATCTGCGCTTCGCCTTGGAGGCGAAGCCCAACGAGCCCCGGGCGCATCTGTTCCTGCCGACGACCGGGGCGATGCTGGGGTTCATCGAAACGCTGGACCATCCGGAGCTGGTCGGGGTGAATCCGGAAGTCGCCCACGAGACGATGGCCGGGCTGAATTTCCCGCACGCGGTGGCGCAGGCCGTCGACGCGGGGAAGCTGTTCCACATCGATCTGAACGATCAGGAGATGGGCCGCTACGACCAGGACTTTCGGTTCGGCTCGGTGCAACTCAAGAGCAACTTCTTCCTGGTCAAATTACTTGAAGACAGCGGCTATGACGGGCCGCGCCATTTCGACGCCCACGCCTACCGGACCGAGGATGAAGAGGGCGTGTGGGACTTCGCCTACGGCTGCATGCGCAACTTCCTGATCCTGAAGGAAAAGGTGCGACAATTTAACGAGGACGCCGAAATCCAGGGAATGCTTAAAGAGTTGACTCCGGCGTCGAGCGGCTGGAACCGGGTCGCGGCCGGATATTCGAGCGAGGCGGCGGCGGCGATATCAGGGCAGAAATTTGACGTACCCGGGATGGCCGGACGCGGTTACCGGTACGAGAAGCTGGACCAGCTGACGGTCGAGATCATCATGGGAGTGCGGTGAAGTGATAACAGCTTGCGAATTCTA
>CAUYYU010000144.1:0-6006 GCA_963577415.1 Chloroflexota bacterium | reverse complement strand
CTACGTCCCCGCCTTGACAATACATCTATACTGGAGAGATATTCAACCTGTAACCTGGTGCCTGGACTAACATAACTACTGGACCAGTTCGGTGAGCCCGGCCAAAATCCTTGGTGTTTTCGTAGGTCATGACCATGGTATACGAAGTGGTGGCGAGCGCCATCTGGCGCTCGTTGGACATGCAGCGGACGACGGCAGCCCGTTCGCGCGCGCGCCGCAGAGAGGGAAAAAGAAGTGCCGCCAGAGGAGCTAATCATGCTTGAACAAGTACCGGACAGAATTCGCCTTACCGCTGCTTCCGTAAATACCAGGCAGGCCCCGGGTAACGTAAGGCATAATTTCGAGAAGATTGTCACACAGATCCACCGGGCCCACAAAGTGGGAGCACAGCTTGTCTTGACGCCCGAATTGGTCCTGGATGGTATGTTTGTTTATCAAATCAGACCCTATTTGAGCAGGATAGCAGAAAAGCAAAAAGAAATAACTCGGCTCACACACGCTTACGTAGATTTAGCTCAAACCATTGAACAAATCTATCTCCCACAGTTTTCGGATTTGTCGCGGGCCTTGCAGATTTATATTGGTCTGGGAACAGCCGAACATCATGACGGCGGTGTCTATAATTCTATTCTATTATTCTCCCCGACTGGGGAGATCGTGGCCCGTTATCGTAAGGTAAATGCCCTGTTCGAGGTTGCCAGCAAAGAACATCACAGCTTTGACGTGTTTCATTCACCTGTCGGATCGATCGGTGGATCGATCTGCGCAGATTTTGGAATGACTGAATCGTGGCGGATACTAAGACTCAAAGGCGCGAAACTGGTGCTGTGGTCCAGTGGTGGCGCAACGGCTCCCATGGAAAAAAAGTCCCTCTGCACACATGCCTATCAGAATGGATACTATATCCTGGCCTCGAATCACGAGGGCGGCATGATGGTAGACCCTGATGGCCAGATTATCACAGAAACAAACGAACCCGATGAACTGGTCACCAGTTCGATTGACTATCAGAAGACAAATCTAAAGGGACTTTGCTTTTCGAGAGATCTCAGTGCTTATGGCCCTCTGATGGACGAGTCATTGCAGGCAATGGCAGAAGAAGACGGACGGCAAACCAGGGCAAAGAATGACTATGAGGAGCACAAGGATACGATTGAGAATCCAAATCATGTAGAGGAGGCCATCTCAAGAATTAGCGTATGAGCCCCAGCGCTGCGAAAGGATACGCTGAGTTATTGAGAATCGTTGTCACGTATAGCATACCGAGAGTTCCACCCACCTGACTTCCGAGGACATCCGGCCGATACAGCCGCTGCCCGGCAAGACCACGATCTCGTTGCTCCCCTGTCGGAGCGGCGGCGCGGCCAACGTGGCCTCGATCGCCTCGTCGTTGACGCGAACCATGTCGTTCCCCGGCACCGCGACGCCGTTGATCCTGATCCCGACCTGCTCGCTCGGGTGCAGGTTGCCCACCTCGATCCGAAGCAGGAGCGCCTCGAGCCTCCCCTCCCCGGCGGCGTTCCCCACGTCGTCGCCGACGAAGATCTCGATGGGGGTGCCGTCGACGAGGCGAACCGGGAAGCGATGCGGCGCGGTCGCATAGCCGCAATACGACATCCACTTGTCACATCCGTTGTCCGGCTGGAACACCTTGTCGGTGGTTCGCAGCGTCTCCCATTCCCCGAGCTGGTTCAGTAGCGCAAGCTGCTCCGGGACATGCTCCACCTGTCCGTACGCGGGCAATCCGTACCAGTTGAAAAGGTAGACGCCGTCGCCGCCGAGCGCCCGGAAGTTGCTGGCGATCGCCCGTGTTCGGTCCGGCTGCAAATGGAAGTCCAGCGCCGTAGCGTGTTTCTTGAATTCCTTTTCGCTCTCGCTCTGCCACGCGTCGATGTCGACGGACGGGTAGGCCGGGATGTCGTGCAGATGCGCCAGGTCGATCAGTTCCTTTATGCGCCCGGAGCAGGGCATGTGTCCGCCGGCGATCATTAGCATGTCCAGCAGGCCTTCCTCCAGCCAGGTCTGAACGTCCAGGCCGGTTCGCCGCGACATCTCCAAGGTGTCCGGGACCCGCGCTGCCAACAGGCAGGGCCGGCCGCGCTCGGCCCCGACCCGGATGAGGTCGGCGCGCATGTTCCGCACGAGGTCGGTCATCGCGTCCAGGTTCTCCTTCTCCCGCTCCTCGCCCGGCTTGAAGAAGAGGGGATGCCGGAAGAAGTCGAGCTCGATGCCGTCGAAGTCGTAGATCCGGGCCAACTCCTCCACCCGGGCCCGCCGAAGCTCGCGCACCTCGGGCCTGGCGTAGTTGTAGCCGGCCCAGAACCACCGCATAAGCCCCAGGGGATATCCGCCGGCCGGGGCGCCCGTCTCACCCGCGGGCGGCGGCACGGGGAACCCCTTCTCGCCCTCGAGCAGATGGGGATACAGCTGGAAAGCGAACTCCTCGCCGATCAGCAGGTCGGGCCGCTCGCGCTTGAGTGGGCGGACCGTCAAGTCGCTCGAGCAGTGGATGTCGTTCATCCGGAGCGACGCGAAGATCTCCATTCCCTCGCGGTGGGCCGCCTCCACAATGACCTGATTGGGATCTCCGAGTCCGGGATCGGGCTTCCGTCCCCGGTGCGGATGCCAGCCGTCACCCGCGTAGATGATGTAGGTGTCCACCTGGGTCCCCACAGTTTGCTTAAAGCGCTTCGCCAGGAACGCCTCGGGGCTCCGGCTCTCCTCATCAAACACCGCGCTGCTGTCGTCGTTGACTATGATCCGGCGCCGCCGGACGACACGGGAAACCGGCGCCGCACTTCGCTTCTCGGCCCCCTGTCCCATCCGCGCGAGCCCCGCCACAAGATCGGCGGAAGAGCATGAGGAGAACCAGAACTCCATGTTCTCCGTGCTGGCGCGCGTCTGCTCCAGGGTCCCGAGTGTGTAGGCCATCTCCGTGGCCGTGGTGCCGTCCCGGATCAACGTCGCGTCGTATCCGAGATAGGAGACGTACCGGATGCCGTAATCGCGCTCCAGCAGGCAGCCGTTGGAGGCGAACCCGGCGTAGAACAGGTTGAACTTCCGCCGCTTTTTCAGCAGGGCGTGGAGCTCCTCCCGGTCGCCGATGACCACGTCGTCGCCCTCCGGCCCGAGCTCGGGGTGGACGAAGTAGTTCCGGTACAGCTCCTCCTGCGACCCCGGCCGGCGGGCGCCGGGATCCTCCACTGCCAGGGAGTATTTCGCGAAGGCCCCGCTGCGGGCCATCATCTCCGGCGCCGGCCAGCCGTCCGGTTCGCGGTGGAACATCCCCTGTTCAGGGCGTGAGGGCTTGAAGCGCCGGTCCGGGTACTTGTCCGCCACCGGCGGGGAGGGGGCATGGACCACCAGAATGCCAGCCTCGCGGCAGGCCTTCGCCACCGGGACGATCCGCTCCCGGACGATCCGGTCGATCCGCTCGAAGCTGATCTCGTTGGTGTTCCAGGCATCGACGAGGACCAGGGCGCAGAGGGCCGGGTCGAAGTCCAGGCGTCGCTCGACGGGACGCCACTCTGCCTCCTCGTGCTTGTCGTCGTAATTCAGCGCGTGCGGATAGTACCGCCGCGTGATCTCGAAGCGGCTCTCACTCATGTCCGTATAAGCCCCCATCTTACCACCTCGGTGCGGATGGCTGCCTTGTTCATGAGCTGGTGATTGCCCCAGATCGCCGCGAAGCTGTATCGGAGCATCTCTTCGCTCTCGCTGCGTGAATCATACGTCTCGGGAGGGACAACCATGGCGCCGTACTTGTTGAACACCTCCGGCTTCAGGTACTCCTTGTTCTTGGCCATGCGGGTGACCTCCTCGTCGGCCCACAGGTAGGAGTACGGGGTGACCAGCGTGCCGTCTTCGAGCAGGACGGTCCGCCCGAAGCCCCCGCCGCTGGTGAGGCATTCCGGGGTCTTGTCGTCGATGACGATGAGATCCTGCTCCATCGAGAAGTCCATGAGTCCATCGTCCCGTTCCTCCACCAGCACGGCCTGGACGCCGATGCGCGGGTGAACCGCGCCCGTGCCCTCGGGTGGGACTTCGCGCACGGTGTAGTTCACCAGGAGCCGCCCGTCCGGCAGGTTGACCACCCCCGGATACATCAGGCCCGGGAATCCGACCGCCCGCAGCGGTTGCCAGGTGACTCCGCCATCGGTCGATTCAAACAGGATCTCGCCGTCGTAGCGGTCCAGTCCGGTCTTGTCCATCTTCTGCGCAAAGGGCAGGGGGGGATCGAAACAGGCGTACGCCAGGTCCATTCGCGAAAGCATCATCAGTCGTCCGGAAGGGGAATGGAATACGACCGATTCGCCGAACGCGCCCCAAGGGTAATTGTCCCGGTAGGCAAATCCCCGGATGTCGGCCTTGAGCGGTTGCCACGTCTTCCCCATGTCCTCCGAATAACACGCATAGTCCAGCTTGCCCACGCTCATGCCCAGGAACAGCCTGCCGTCGGCCAGTCTGAATATGTTTCTCGTATACGCCATGTCGGCCTTGACGGCGCCCTCGAACATCTCGACCTTCAGAGGCATTTCCTCCCAGGTGTGGCCGCCGTCGGCCGAGCGATAGAGCATGTCGTAGATGTAGTCTTCGTCCGCGAAAACCTCGAAGTCGTGGCCGGGATTGGAGCAGAAATGCGTTAAGACGAAGACGACGCCGTCGATGATCGTGATCGACGGCTCGTGCCCGAAGAACCGCATGTGCTCTCCGCGTGACCAGCTCCGTCCACCGTCCCGGGACCGGTACATCACCGTGTGGATGGTGTACCGGCCCCCCGTGCACGCCTCCTCGTAGTGCTCGTGAAGGGTTGCCATCAGGAGCTCACCGTCGGGCATCACGCCGATATTGGGCTTGTAATTGTAGTTGCCTTCCAACTCGATCAGCTCGGCGGGTATCCCGTCGGCGCCGAGTTTCGCGGGGTTGATGACTTTAAGGGAATGGTTTTTCATCGTTCGCTTCTGGGTGTCGAGTGTGAAGTGTCGAGTGTGGGGTGTCGAGTGTCGAGCCATCAGTTCGAGAATCTCCCCATACGGTTGAGACTGGGCCTGACTCTCCTCGCTTGCGACACCCCGCGATTTCTGCTCTGCTATTCCGCGAAGGATCCACAGGATCCGCATTAACCGACTGATCACAATCACAACGTGAAAGGTAGACCAATGGCAATTCTCGCAACCCTGTTTTTGCTGGCCCTTGCCGGGGCGACCGTGGCCGCCGGCGAGGAAGTGAACCTGCTCCCCAACGGGGGCTTTGAGAAGGACGAGAACGGGGTCGGAATCGCCGACGGGTGGGTCGCGCAGCCCTCCCACTTCTCTCGGCAGACGCTGGACGAGGTGCAGTCGTACATCGAGAACCTGCCGCCCTGGGAGCAGTTGCTCGAGGGGAAGACGATCCCCGCCGCCGACGGCATGGCGATGTGGGCGCGGACGCAGGAAGGGAATTGGCCCGAAAAGATGTTCACGTTCGGGAGCCAGTACTGGGGCGCCTACGAACAACACTGGAGGCCCGAGGTGAACTGGTACGAGCGGGTCAAACGGGAGGCGATTCCCCGTTACTCCCGGTTCGGCGAGCTGCCGGTCCCCGACGAGCTGGACCTGGGCGCCGTCACGCTCATGCTCTCGGCGAAACGCCCGCACGGGCAGGTCGTGTCCGAGCCGATCGCGGTGAAGCCGGACACGGGGTACCGCCTCCGCTTCTACGTCAGAACGTCGGGGGGCGGCGAGTACTGGCGGGGACCGCAGGTGCTCGACGGCGCGTACGATCCCGGGAGCGTGCCGATCGCTGAGGACCTCTACGGAAGGGCAGAGGTCCTCAACGCGATCCCGGCCACGTACTGGTGGGGGTCGGGGATCGCCGGGCACCACTGGGCCCGGATGGAGCTGCCCTTCCGGACCGGCCCCGGGTGCGGGAGCATCGTCATCCGCCTGCCGTACAACCACCGCGAAGAGGCCGAGAGACGAGAGATGGGCAACGAGAATTACCGGATCTGGTACGACGACCTGCGCC
>CAUYYU010000143.1:0-6010 GCA_963577415.1 Chloroflexota bacterium | reverse complement strand
TTCACGACGACGAGACGGTAGCGGGTGGGGTCGATGTCGAGGAGGTTGTATTCGTCGAGATCGGTGAAGGAACAGCGATGGTGGGTGACGATGATGTCGATGCCGTCTACCCGCAGGAGGGCGAGGGCCCCGGTATCAAAGGGCGGGCCGGGATCTTCACGGAACAGCAGGACGCGGCCCTCGATGGGAAGGGGCGGGCCGAATTCGGGGGCGAAGCGGCCTCCGAGGGAGAGGGAAATGTCCGCGCCTTCGCCGGCGGCGCGAAGCAGCTCGATGGCGGGAGCATCGGCGATGCTGGCGTAGAGGACATCGGTCTCACCCCGTTCGATGAGCCGGGCGAGGGCGAGGTTGAGATCGGCGACGCCGCCGGCGGTGGGGTTGTCGCCAGAATCGGAGATGAAGACGGGGCTGCCCTTGTGTTCGGCGGCCCAATCCAGACACTTATCCAGCGATCCGGAGCGGACGCCGTAGTCGCAATGCTCATGAGCTTCCCAGTAGGCGGAGGCGATGCGAGAGGCCTGACGCTGACAGACTTCACGGTCAAAGCCGGTCACCAGGGCGTTGGCCATGGCGATGGGTAGATCGGTCCAGGCGAAACCGATCATGAGGCAGGAGGTGAGAACGCCGGGCTGCCAGTCGACAGCTTCAAGCAGGGAGTAGACAGTTTTCATGGGCTCGTGGATGGTTGAGGTCAGCTCGCCGGGGAACAGGACGGGGATGCCGAGGCGGACGATTTCGGGTCGCTGGTCCTGCCGGATGCATTGAACGAGCAGATCGACGGCACGGGCGCGGGTAGCCTCCCTATCGTCGTGAGGAGCGGTGCGGTAGGCGGTGACGATCTGGATGTTGTCGATGACGGGGTCGGAGACGTTGCCGTGGAGGTCGAGGCTGATAGCGATGGGGACATCGGGGCCGACTATGTCGCGGCTGGCAAGGATAAGATCGGCTTCAGGGTCATCGACGCCGACGGCGACCATGGCGCCGTGGAAGTCCAGATAGAGGCCGTCGAGAGGCAAGGCGGCACGGAGGCGGTCGAGGAACTCGGTTCGCAGGGTGCGGTAGTCGGCGGGGTCGATGGGCCCGCCGGGACCGGAGCGGGCAAAGAGAAGGGGAGCGAAGTCCACTTCGTCGTGATCAGCGAGGAACGGGTAACGGCCGCCCGCGGGAAGCTGCGAAGCGCGGATAACTTGAAAATCCACCAGCCGAGTGAGCACAGGATTGAAGGTGGTGTTTTCGCAGGAAATTCCACCGTAGGCGATGCGCATAACAGCCTCCCGCGATGACGGCCGGGTCGCGGCCGGATGTGGGGCGGACTGGACCCGGGAGAGTTAATCAGCAACCCATTATCCCGGTGATGAGTCATTTGGGCGAGCGGTCCGAAAACTTACGTCCTGCCGACGGCCGCTTGGAACGCTCAGAACGGTGAAATTCCCACAAACCCATAGAACCCCGCTTCGAGTTCGGGCAGGCTATTCAAATGGCGATTTGGTAGTAAGTTTGCGCAATCAGAAATGGGGCGCGGGACCGAAAGCGCAGCGCGACTGCCCCAGCCTCCCCGGCGGTTCCGACGCCAACGGTGCCGGAGCTCTTCGAAGAATCGGAGATGGGCTTGCCATCCGGAGGCATTGGACCTGCCAAAGTCGCCCAAAGCCAACATGTGGTATCGCGGCGACTACGTGTCGCACAGGGATCCCGGTCCGACTCCGGTAGCATGGATTCCGAATTCGTTATTCTCGAATGTGAAATTCAGGCCGCGATATTGCGCGAGACAAGGTGTAATGAAGGTAGTTGGGTATAGCGATCCTCTGAGCGTGGCTCCCGGCGACAAGATCGGCTTCATGGTGAGCTGCGAGAACGAGGTCTACAGGGCGGACATCGTGAAACTGAGACGCGGTGGCAAGAGCCCCGGCGACCCCGATTTCAAGGAAACGTATGTGCCGTCATCGATTGAAGGTGACTATCCCGGGCGCGTCCAGGAGATTCACGTAGGGTCGTATGCGCTGGTCTCGGATTCACCGTTGCTGCAAGGCGGACGGCAACTGACTCTTGCGGCATGGATCTATCCAACCACGCCGCTCCAAGGGGAGCAAGGCCTGATCACCAAATGGGCGGCAGGTGACGGCTCGGGCTACGGACTGGTCATCAACCAAGACGGCGAACTTGCGCTCTGGGCGGGGGACGGATCGGGTACGACCGACAAGATCAGCACCGGACAGCCGCTTGGTCCGGCCGAGTGGTATTTCGTAGCAGGCACGATTGATCTGGACGCGGGCCGTATGTCGGTTCACCAAATCCCCGGTTCTTGGTGGCGAGCCAAGGATCATATCGCCAGGGCGCTCGAATCCGTGAAGATTGAAACGATCGGCAATAGCGATTCACCGCTGTTAATAGCGGCATCCACGGAGCCTGAGAGCACATCCCGATCAGGCGTCGCCCATCATTTCAATGGAAAGATCGATAGTCCAAGATTTTCTTGGCGTTCGCTGAGCGATGACCAAATCATTTCGATGGCTTCAGGTCAAGACCCGGACGGGATCGTGGTGGCCTGGGATTTTTCCAAAGAAGTTTGGTCGAATCGCATAGCCGATACTTCCGGCAACGCACTACACGGCCGCCTAATTAACTTACCGACGCGCGCAGTCACAGGTCATAGCTGGAGCGGTCGGGAAGCGGATTTCAGGCAAGCGCACGGCGAATATGGAGCCATACATTTCCATGACGATGACCTTGAAAACGCGAACTGGGAATCAGATTTTGAATTCGAAGTGCCGCCTGATCTCAAGAGCGGTGTCTACGCTGCGCGGTTGCGAACGCGAGGCGGTCAGGATTACGTGCCGTTTTTTGTCCGATCTCCGAAAGGTAAGGCTACGGCTCCGATTCTGTTTCTTGTCCCGACGCTCACATACATGGCCTACGGCAACGAGCGTTTTGACGAACTTTCGCCAGAGATAGCACCCGATATGAATCTTGAGTTGTGCCCGGAGGAGTACGAGTACATCAAGAAGAACCGACTGTCGAGCATGTACGACCTGCATCCGGACGGCAGCGGACACTGGTACTTTTCGCGGCTCCGGCCCGTCGTCAATATGAGGCCCACGTACTACAACCGCGCGGTCAATTCTCCTTTCGCGTTTACGGCAGACCTTCATCTCACCGACTGGTTCGAAGAGATGGGATATGACTACGATGTTGCGACCGACGAGGACCTGCACAATGAAGGCGCGCCAATGCTTTCAAGGTACGAGGTGGTGGTGACCGGCGCGCATCCCGAGTACTACAGTGGAGATATGCTCGACGGGTTGGAGGTTTACCTCGAAAACGGCGGACGGCTCATGTATTTGGGAGGCAACGGGTTCTACTGGATCACCTCATTTGACCCGGAGCGACCGCACATCATTGAGATGCGCCGACGTCAGGGGACCCGGATGTCGGAGGCCGCTCCGGGTGAATACCATCACAGCACCACCGGCGAGCCGGGTGGACTGTGGCGGTATCGGGGTCGACCGCCGCAGCGATTGGTGGGGATTGGGTTCACCGCCCAGGGTGTTGATAACGGCTCACCCTACCGGCGTCAGCCCGGCAGTTTTCACCCAGATGCGGAGTTCATATTTGAGGGAGTAGGTGCCGAAGAGATAATTGGCGACTTTGAATCTCCGGTGCTCAAATACGGGGCGGCCGGATTGGAAATTGACAGGTATGACCTTGAATTGGGCAGCCCGTCGAACACGATCGTCTTGGCGTCATCGTACGGACATTCGGACTATTACCAGCGCGTGGTCGAGGAAGTGGGGATCAACGCCGGGAATTTCGGAGGGACGGTGCACTCGGAGGTGAGATCCGACTTGGTCTACTTCGAAACGCCCAACAATGGAGCGGTGTTCTCGGTAGGCTCAATCGCCTGGTGCGCGAGCCTGTCTTACAACAACTTCGAAAACAACGTAGCGCGAATCACTGGCAACGTTCTGAACCGGTTTGTGGCCGAGAAAGACCACGACGAAGCGTGAGACTACGGGACAGCGATCTCCGGTTGGTTATTGACCAACCGAGACGGCCAATGGACGTTTTCGACGTTCGGAGAAGACCGCCCGAGCCAAGGCAACGGCTGGCTCCATGACCGCGCGCGCGGTCGCCATCCCGTCGCACACACTGCCAGCAGCGAGAGTAGTCTTTGGCATACTGGATCGGCGCGGGGCTTTGACGTCTGGCGCGTGACGACCACTCGGGCAACACTCACCGAGGCATCAATCCTGTCGAAAGGGGAGTGGGGTGATTGTCGATAGCCACGTTCATGCCTACCCGGCCTTCGGTGGTGCGTCAGGCCACCGCAGCGTGGCCGCCCACATGCGCTTCCTGCAATGGATGATGGCCTTTCACAAGCAGCCGACGCGGCGGTTGGACGATTCCACCGAGGAAGCCCGGCAGACTCTGTTCGAAGGTTCGCGCTATGACTTCGGCGGTCTGACCGACGTCAACTTTCGCAGCGCCGGAATCGGCCGCCTGGCATGGACGGCGGACGGCACGGACTACTACAAGCAATACCTGCCACCCACCCTCGTCGACCTGAGCGCCTCGCCGGGTCTGATGGTCGCCCAGATGGACCATGCCGGTGTCGATCGGGCCGTCAAGAAGCACCCCACCCGATTCTGGGCCCTCGCCCAGGTGAGTGAATGGCGCCTGAGACACCGCAGTCAGCGCAAGCGCCTGGCGCATGCCATCGACGAGGAGCGCCTGCACGGACTCTATTTCGAAACCGTCATGCCAGCCCTCCACGGCCGGTCTGAAATGTTTGACGATCCCGCCTGCCATCCCTTCTGGGACGATGTCTGCGACCGGAACCTGCCGGTTTTCTGGGCCGTCACCTCGGCCGAACCCGCCCCGGATCCGTACATGGTTCAACTGCGCTCGCTCGCTCGATGGCTACGCCGCTACCCGGACGTGCCGTGCCTGCTCACCCACGGGATCACCCACACCTACTTCCAGCGAGGCAACAAAGTAACGGTGCCAGAGGAAATCTGGGAGATACTCACAGCTCCCAACTTGAGATTGGAGATCCTGTTTCCCATCCAGGATGGCGGGAGTTTGGAGTACCCGTACGCTGAGCGATGGTCCCTCATCCGCCAGTTCTACGAGCGACTCGGACCGGAGAAGTTGATCTGGGGCTCCGACATGCCGAACGTCGAGCGCCACTGCACCTATGGGCAGTCGCTCGACTACGTCCGGAACTACTGTGACTTCATCCCGCCCCGCCACATGGACCTGATTTGTGGCGAGAACGTCAAGCAACTAATGGGGGCTACAGGCAGCGCCTGAATGAGCAGGGAATGTGGGTGCCACCATGGTCGGCCCTACAAAGGGACACTCGCCAGCCGCCAGAATGCGACGCTGCACGTATGGGGCACAACTTCTAGGCGGGCGGTGCACACAGCCCTTGGAGACGAGGTTCTGACCTGGTGATTGCCCCCCGCTGTTTTTGGTGGTTTTTTGCATAGTCAACCGGTTCGCTAAGTCATCAAGGCGACCAGCCGTACAGCAGCTGTGGAGATGATCCTGCATGGTCCGGAATGGCACGGGCCGGTGCGCTCAAGGACCAACGGAAGGCGGCCAACCACCCGGGATTAGCATATCGAGCCGTACAGGCATTGTGGGCACTCCACGTTCTACCTGATTCGAAGGAGACATAAAACTGAGGATCACAGGCTTGGGGCCTGAATGAGTCCTGGCAAGTACTGCCCTTTGAGGGGGAAGCTGGCTGTCCCGGGAGGCATCCCATTTTCCTTAGGGCCAATTTGGTTGTGTAGGATTGAATCGGAGCGTGGTTGACGGGATGTTGGGGGTGTGGATTGGGTTCATATTTGGAGGGCAAGCGATGAGTTTGAAGGAGACCAGGGCTATCTCGGCCGAAGAACATGCTCTGGAAATGCGTGACTACATTCAGCAGGGGGAAGAGCAAGCACACAGCCTGGAAAATCGTGGACCTCTCCGGCTTAGTGCGGAGGGCGGCCTTCACGCC
>CAUYYU010000142.1:0-6033 GCA_963577415.1 Chloroflexota bacterium | reverse complement strand
AACATCTGCAGGCGGGCGGCTTACCGCAGGGTGGAGGGCCACGCGGGGCCGTTGCGGGTAACGGCCGGAAACTTGCACAAATACCTGGGGCAGAAACGGCATCGCCATGGCGAGATGGCGGAGAAGGATCAGGTGGCCACGGCTATGGGCGCGTTCTGGACGCCCTACGGAGGCGAATTGATGCCGGTGGAGGTGACGGCGGTGGATGGGACCGGAAGGATGACTTTGACGGGCAGGCTGGGGGACGTGATGAAGGAATCGGCACGTACAGCGCGGACCTACGCACGCGCTTATGCCGGCCAGCTGGGGATCACTGATACTAACTTCGATAAGGTGGATTTCCACGTCCACATCCCGGGCGGGGCAGTGCCTAAGGAGGGGGCGGCGGCGGGGATCACAGTGGCGGCGGCGATGATCTCGGCATTAACGAACCGGGCCATGCGGCGGGACACGGCGATGACGGGGGAGATTACGCTGCAGGGCCGAGTGCTGCGCACCAGCGGCCTTAAGGAGAAGGTGCTGGCCGCCCATCGGGCGGGAGTGAAGCGATTCGTGATGCCGGAGGGCAACGAGCGGGACCTGCACGACGTGCCGGACTCAGCTCGGCGCGGCCTGGAGTTCATTTTCGCCCGGCATATGCACGAAGTGGTGGACGCCACGCTCATCGCTTGAACAGCACGTATAGATGCGTCCCACTCCTGTGAGATGCGGGTTATGGCCGGCCGGAAAAAGGTGTTTTTCGTGCTACACTGATGCGGATACGGCTCCCCGCGACACTTCCGCCTAGCCGATTTCTCAGACGAGTATGTACTGATGTTCCGCCCCCTCAACGCCCTGATGGGTCTATTTTCGCGCGATCTGGGTATCGACTTGGGAACCGCCAACACGCTCGTCTATGTGCGCGACCTGGGGGTGGTGATCTCCGAGCCGTCGGTGGTGGCCAACGACACGCGGACCAACCGGGTGTTGGCGGTGGGGGCGGAAGCGAAGAAGATGGTAGGCCGCACGCCGACAAACATCGTGGCGGTGCGGCCTCTGAAAGACGGGGTAATCGCGGACTTTGAGACGGTGGAGGTGATGCTTCGCTACTTCATTAACCGCGTACACGAAGAAACACCGTTCTTCCCGAGGCCACGGGTGATCGTGGGTATTCCATCGGGGGTCACGGAAGTGGAAAAGCGGGCGGTGCACGAGGCGACGCTATCGGCGGGAGCCCGGGAGGCCTATCTGATCGAGGAACCGATGGCGGCGGCGATTGGAGCGGGGCAGCCGATCCAGGAGGCCGAGGGAAGTATGATCGTGGACATCGGGGGAGGTACCACCGAAGTTGCGGTCATCTCACTGGGTGGAGTGGTGGTAAGCCATTCGATTCGTGTCGCCGGCGACGAAATTGACCAACAGATCGTCGATTACGTGCGCGAAGAGCATCATCTTCTGATTGGGGATCGGACGGCGGAAGCGTGCAAGATGGAAATCGGCTCGGCCTTCCCAGACGTCGACGAGACGACGACGTTCGTCCGCGGCCGGGACCTGGACACGGGACTCCCGCGGGCGCAGGAGGTATCGAGTGGACAGGTGCGGGAGGCGATATCGAGTACCGTGAATGAAATAATCGACAACGTGAAATTGGCCCTTGAGGCGACGCCGCCGGAGCTACTGGCGGACATCATGGAGAATGGGGTCTATCTAGCGGGTGGGGGCGCGCTGCTGCAGGGACTGGATCGGCGGCTTGAAGAGGCGACCGACGTGCCGGTGGTGACGGCCAGTAATCCGCTGGAGGCGGTGGTGCGCGGGACGGGAACCTGCCTGCAGAACCTGTCGGCGTACCGGGAAATTTTTATCTCGGACAACGGGTACTCGATCAGCTAGGAGAACGGCTTGCGCGCGCAACGATCGCTGGTATGGCTGATCGCGCTATCGATACTGTCGCTGGGGTTTTCGGTTCTCCACAACAACGGAGCGCTCAATCCTATGGAAGACCTGGTGGGGCGGGTCGTGGCGCCGGTGCAGAGGATGGTTTCGGATGTCTCGGCCGGGGTGGCACGTACTCTCGGAGACGCGGGGAAATTCACGAAGCTGCGAGAGGACAAGGCTCTCCTGGAGCGGCAGGTCGGCGAGCTGACGACGGAGCTCGCCCGGCTACGGGCAACCGAACGCGAGAACGAATCGCTCAGGGAAGCGGTCGGGTACACGCTGGACCATCCAGATCTGGATCTGGCGGCGGCCAAGGTGATCGGTCGGGACGTTTCCAATTTGCTGGATTTGCTCATCATCGACCGGGGACGATCGAGCGGAATTGAAGAGGGAATGCCGGTGGTGTGGCGCGGAGGACTGGCGGGGCGGATCATCTCAGTGACCGAAAATACGGCACGAATATTGCCACTCACGAGCAGCGGCAGTGCGGTCAACGTGGTGTTGCAAGGCGAATTCGCGGATGCTGACGGGGTCCTGACGAGTGGCCCGGGCGGAACGCTGTTGATGAGCGACATTCTTGAGGATGAGGTGGTGGAGCCGGGGCAGTTCGTTATTACGTCCGGCCTGGGAGGCACATTCCCGCGAGGCATTCTGGTGGGGCAGATCGTCGATGTGCGACGGCTGAGTTCGAGCGTCCTCCAGGAAGCGGACGTGCGGCCGTTCGTGCAGCCGGACGCGCTGGATACGGTGCAGGTTATCAAGGATTTTGACGATGGCTAGCCTAATGGGCCGTCGGCTAGGCGGACCGACGTTCACCAGGCCTTCACCCGACCGGGGCACGGTCATCCGGACATTGCTAACCATGGCCACGTTGGCGAGCATGACGATATTGCAAACGTCGGCGATGCCGTTTTTCCCGGTACTGGGAATCCGAGCGGATTTGGTGCTGATATTTGTTGCGACTTGGGCGACGGTCGCGCGAGGTACGCGAATCTTGTTCTGGGCGGTCGCCGCGGGATTATTCCTCGATTTGAGCAGCGGAACACCGACCGGGACCAATATGATGGCGTTGACGCTGGCGGCGTATGTGGCCGCGATGGGAGGTGCGGGGATGTTCCGTACGAACCTGCCGTGGGCGCTGGCGGCGGTGGGTTCCGGAACGCTGGTGTACTACCCGATTTCGATGATCCTACTGGCTGCGCATGGGTTCGCCGTACCGTGGGGGAGCGCCTTCACGACCACGCTGCCGCTGGCGATAGCGGTGAATATAGCGGTGGCGTTGGCGCTTTATTGGCCGATAGCTCTGCTGGAACGGTTGACCAGAGGTCGAAGGCCGTACAGGATTCTCTAGCGGCGTGGTCGCAACGCCAGTGGACCCAATACCGATATGGATAGTAGGGCGGCGATGCGGCGTTGACTGTCCGCGACAGAATTTTACCGGTATCCGGGTGACGACTCCCGGACCTCGCCAGGGAAACTGACACGGTGGACGAAACTACGGGACGGGGCGCGGGCCGCTCCAATAGCAGCTCCCGGCGGACCCTGTTGATCGGGGCGGCCGCGGCAGCGGGCGGAGCCGCGTTGATCGCACGCCTGTGGGATCTGCAGATCGTGAGGAGTGGGGAGTACATCGGACAGGCGGAGGCGAACCGCACTCGACAGCAGGCGGTGAGCCCGGTCCGTGGACTGGTATACGACCGGAACGGAGTCCAACTGGCACGAAATCTGCCGATTTTTGACGTGTGGGTCATGCCAGGCGACGTGCCGGAGGAGCTGCTTCCAGACGTGGGGACGCGGTTGGGGAAGCTGACGGGTCATGATGGCTCGGAACTGGCTACCACGATCGGGCTGGGCCAGGGAAGGCCGACGGACCCGATTCGCCTGATACGGGACGTAGATCGGGAGACGGCTCTGATCGTCAAAGAGCGCACACTGGATCTGCCGGGAATCACGATCCGGGACTCGGCGAAGCGGGAGTACTTCCACGGCGAGGTAATGGGCCAGATGGTGGGTTTCACAGGTTCGATCTCGGCGGAGAGGACGGAAGAGTACCTCGAACGTGGCGTTGGCCTGGATGAAGATGTGGGGCTGGCGGGGATCGAGAGCCACCTTCAGGACCTTCTACGAGGCCGTGATGGCCGGAGGTTGATCGAGGTGGGCGCGCTAGGGGAAGAACGTCGGGAATTCGCCTACACACCACCGGAGTCGGGGCGCAGCGTTTACCTGACTGTGGAGGTGGAATTCCAGCGAGGGATGCACGAGATCATGGCCCGATACCTGGGTGATCTGGGGGCGGGGGTGGCTATCGTGACGAATATCGACAGCGGCGACGTCCTGGGGATGGTGAGTTACCCCGCTTTCAACAATCAGCTGTTCGCGGAGGGAATATCGTCGAAAGACTTTTCGAGCCTGGTGAGCGATCCGAGACGGCCGCTGATCAATCACGCGATCGCGGGGCTGTATCCGCCGGGATCGACGTACAAGCTGGTGGCGGCGGCGGGAGCGCTGGAAGAAAATGTGCTGTCGCCGGAGCACATTGTGGATTGCCCCGGTCACCTGATATTGCCCAACGGCTGGATATTTTATGATTGGCTGCTCACCGGCCATGGTGAGGTAAACATCCACCGGGCGATTTCCGAATCGTGCAACGTGTATTTCTACAACGTCTCCGGCGGCAATCCTTACACCGATCTGGTGGGACTGGGGGAGCGCCGACTGGCCGAGTACTCTCTTGCATTTGGATTTGGGCGGGCGACCGGGATAGACCTCCCGAATGAGCTTGACGGAATCGTCCCGAACAGCGAATGGAAACATGACAATCTCGACGAACCCTGGGTGACGGGGGATACGTACCAGGCGGCGATTGGGCAGGGCTTTGTGCAGGCAACGCCACTGCAACTGCTGAACATGTACGCGGCGATCGGAAATGGAGGCACGCTGTATCGCCCGCGCCTAATCGATAGGGTGGAGAACAGCCTGGGAGAGGTGATCGAGATTCCGGAGGTGGAAGAGCTGGGTCGGCTACCGCTCTCGGCGGCCAATCTTGAGCGACTTCGCAATGGACTGCTAGAAGCGGTGCAGGGGGAGAACGGAACGGGGAAGCAGGCCCGGACCGAGGCGGCGGTGGTGGCCGGGAAGACGGGCACGGCGGAGTACACGGGGCAGCTGGTAGAAGGCGGGAATCTGCCTAGTCACGCCTGGTTCGCCGGTTACGCGCCGGCCGACCGACCGCGAATCGCCTTCATGGTGCTGATCCGGGATGGGGGCGAGGGTTCGGCGGCGGCGGCGCCGGTGGCGCGGGACATCGTCGATTTTTATTTTACGGGGACGTTGGCGCCGATGCGGTACGCGCCGTTCACCGCGCGTCGAGGAATCGGATAGAAGTGCTCGACACTATCCGAAGAGTCCAGTCCGGCGATTTGGCGGTTACGCTGGCGGTAATGGGGTTGATTACGGCGGGGCTGGTGACGCTATCCGGAATTAGCGATCCGGCTTCAGCGGGATTCGAGAGCCAGATC
The DNA here is from genome assembly GCA_963577415.1 of Chloroflexota bacterium. GTDB lineage: Bacteria > Chloroflexota > UBA11872 > UBA11872 > VXNJ01 > JASLPR01. The sequence continues at coordinate 601 of CAUYYU010000142.1, read as the reverse complement.
GTGCGGCAGGGTGTGTTCGTAGTGATTGGGGTGTTCCTGTACGTAGCGGTGGCCACCATCGATTATCGAGTTCTGTCGATTCTTGCCTGGGCGGTCTATCTGTTTGCGATGGCGGCGCTGTTACTGGTTCTGTTCTTCGGAGTCGAGCGCTTCGGGGCGCAGAGGTGGTTTCTGTTTGGGCCGGTGCAATTCCAGCCGTCGGAAATGGCGAAGGTCGCGCTGATAATCGCGCTCGCCCGCTATTTCACGGCTCTGCAAGAGGCGCGCAACTCGACGTGGACGTTTCTGGGGTCGATGGCGCTGACCGGTGTTCCAGTGGTGTTGGTGCTGCTGGAGCCCGATCTGGGTACGTCGCTGGTGTTTGTGGTGATCTGGTTTTGCATGGCATTCGTGGCGGGATCGCGGATTTTGCATATGGGAATCATCCTGATGCTGGGAATCATTTCAGCCCCCATATCCTGGTTCGTGATGCGTCCATACATGCGGGAGCGAATCATCACGTTTATCGATCCCACGATCGATCCGCTGGGTTCTGGCTACAACGTGCTGCAGGCCCAAATCGCGGTGGGGTCAGGTGGTTGGTGGGGAAGGGGGATCGGAT
>CAUYYU010000141.1:0-6064 GCA_963577415.1 Chloroflexota bacterium | reverse complement strand
TCGGTCTCGTCGGTGGGCTCGTTCATGAATTGGAAGATTCGGTCGGCGGCGGCTAGGGCCGACTGCATCACGTAGTTGACCTGAATGATCTCGGTGAGCGGGCGGTGGAATAGCGCGATGAAGACCAGGAAGGCGATGAGGGTTCCCGCCGTGAGGGTGCCTTCCATGATCTGCCAGCCCCCGTAGAGGACGATGAGGCCCACGCTGATGCTGGACAGGGCCTGGATAGAAGGGGTGGAGACTGCCTCCACGGTGGCGGTGTCCATGTTGGCTTTGAGATTTGAAGTGTTGTCCCGGGCGAAGCGCTCTAGCTCGTCGGACTCTCGGGCGAAGGCCCGGCTGACCCGGATACCCTTCAGGTTCTCCTCAAGGGTGGTGTTCATATCGGCCAGGGTCTCCTGCACCCGCCGGTAGCGTTTGCGGAGTTCGCGGGCGCTGTAAACACTGATGAGAACCATCGCGGGGACGACCACCAGGATCAGCAGAGTGAGGCGCCAATCCATGACAAACATGGCGGCGGCGTACACGAACATGGTGAGCAACCCGACGAGAGCTCCCAGGGTCGGGCCCATGGTGGCGCGCTGCACGGCGTTCACGTCGGCGGTGAGGCGGGAGAGGGTCTCGCCGGTGGTCTCGCGTTCGAAGTACCGCATCGAGAGGCGCAGGAGATGGCGGTACAGGTCCTGAGCAAGGTTGAAAATCACGATCTGACCGGAACGCTGGACCAGGATGATGGTCAGCATGTTTGTGGCCGCACGAAGCAAATAGGTGGCGAAGAGAATCAACAAAGCCCAGAGCACGGGTCCGAAATCCTCGTTGGGCAGGTAATCGTCAATCACGATCTTGGTGATCCAGGGCGCCACCAGATTCAAGGAAGCGACGACTATGAGGGCCAGTAACGCTCCGATCAGGCTGAGCCGATGCTCCCGAAGATAGCCGAGCAGACGCCTAGCGGTGCCGGTGGCCACGCCGCGTTCGCGAAGATTGGAGATGTCAACGTACCCACCCCTCATGCCGAATCGTCCCGGGCCAGAGCCGAGGCGACCTCGTTGCTGCCGGCGAACTGCAATTCGTAGATTCGCCGATAGGCCTCGCTGTTTTCCAGAAGCTCGTGATGTCGGCCCCGGGCTACAACCTTGCCGTCTTCGAGCAAGATGATGCTGTCGGAGCCCATCACGGTCGAGAGCCGGTGAGCGATGACGATGGTGGTGCGGTCGGCCATCAGGTTCTCGATCGCGCGCTGAATTTCGACGTTGGTTCGGGGATCGACGCTTGAGGTAGCTTCGTCGAAAATCAGCAGCGGTGGGTCCACCAGCAAGGCGCGGGCGATGGCGATTCTTTGCCGCTGACCGCCGGAGAGACGCATGCCGCGTTCGCCGAGAATCGTGTCGTAGCCATGGGGGAGCGCGAGGATGAACTCGTGGGCGGCGGCAGCCTTGGCGGCGCCCAGAACCTCGGCCTCGGTGGCTTCCGGGCGGCCGAAACTTATGTTGTTGCGGGCGCTGGTGTTGAAGAGCACGGTCTCCTGCATGACCATCCCGATGGACGAACGGAGCGAGTCCAGGGTCAGGTCTCGCAGGTCGTGGCCGTCGATGGTGATGCGGCCGGCGGTGGGGTCGTAAAAACGGGGCATCAGATTGGCGATTGTGCTCTTGCCCGACCCGCTGCGCCCGATGATCGCCAGGGTGGTTCCAGCGGGCACGGCGATGTTCAGGTCGTGGACTATCGGGCCGGTGCCGTCATATCCGAAGCTGACATTTTCATAACGCAGTTCTCCGCGGGCACTGTTGAGCGCCATCGCGTCGGGCTTCTCCTGGACTTCCAGCGGGACATCGATGACGGCGAAAATGCGTTCGCCGGAGGCGATGGCTTGGGCGGTTATAGCGGTAGCGAATCCGAGGAATCCGAGAGGTATTGCCAGGAGGAGGAGGTAAGCCTGAAAGGCGACCAGATCGCCGATGGTCATCTCACCGTGAATCACTTTGTAGCTCCCGAAGCCGATGACGATGATGGTGGAAATACCGTGGGTGAGTTCGATTCCCTGAAAATAGGCGCCGATTCGCCTAACCAACTGGATGCGGAGTGACCGTATGCCCCAGTTGGCTTTCTGGAAGCGCTCCTCACGAAGAGACTCGCGACCGTAGGCGCGGATGACTTTGGCGCCGGCCACGGATTCCTCGATTTCGATGTTCATCTCGCCCATTGTTGCCTGGACGCCGCGGAACATGGTGCGCAATGGCGCCGACCAGCGTTGCAAGAAGTAAACGAAGGGACTGACGCCGGCGATCATCAAGGTGACGTGCCAGTTGAGGACAAACATGAGCCCGAGGGTCAGCACCAATTGGAATATTGAGGGCACGATCATGTTGCCGGACATCTGGAAGAAGAATTGAATGGAGTTGACGTCGTTTACGGCGCGGGACATCAGTTCGCCGGTCTGTTGGGAATCGAAGAAACTCATCGATTTCGAGTGAAGGTGGACGTTGAAGTCCTCGCGAATGTCGAAGAGGGCCCGCTGGGCGCTCCACCTGGCCAAGTACTGACGCCCGGCGGCGAGCATGTGACCTCCGACGCCGACCACCATCAGCAGGACGGCCATAGTCAGCAGCACTTGCCGGTCTTGGGCGAGAATGCCGTCGTCGATGGCTACTTTCGCCAATAGGGGCAGCAGAGATTGCAGCCCCACAGTCACGACAAGCGACACGAGCAGGGTTAAGATCAGCAGCTTTTGCCGACCCAGATAGGAGATGAGACGAAGCAGGGTGCTCATGAGCGTGAGCTTTGTGGTGCCCCGGATGTCATGCGGTTCCGACGATCTGATCGAGGATCAACGGGGCGGGCCGGGGTTTCGCCTCGGTAATCTCGAACGCGTCGAGCAACAGCCGGGAGGCCCGGTCGGCGGAGGCGTCGTCCGGCGCGTAGATTTCGGCCAGGGCATCGCCACGTTTCACCCGATCTCCAATCTTCTTCTCCAACCGCACGCCGACGCCCGGGTCGACATCGTCACTTTTCTTGAAGCGTCCGCCGCCCAACTGGCGGACCACCAAAACAGTAGTCCGGGCGTCGAGGAGGGAAACGTAACCGTCCGCCGGTGCGGCGACTATTTTCTTCGCAGCGAGAGAGGCGTGGGCCGGTGAGCGCTGGAAGGCGGAGAGATCGCCACCCTGGGCGGCGATCATCTGTTCCATTTTCGCATAGCCGGCACCGGCACTCAGCATCTTTTCGGCCAGGTTCCGGGCCGCGCGCGGCGCCGATCGGAGACCGGAATCGCGGATGAGGGCGGCGACGAGGGTCAGGGACAATTCGACCAGATCGGCCGGGCCATCACCGCGCAGGGTGTCGAGCGCCTCGGAGACTTCCAGGGAGTGACCGACGGCGGCGCCCAGAGGAGTGTTCATTTCGGTTACAAAGGCACGGACGTTCCGGCCGGCGGCGGTTCCGATTTGGACCATGGTAAGGGCGAGGGCGCGGGCGGATTTGAGATCGGTCATGAAGGCGCCGGAGCCGGCTTTCACGTCAAGGACGATGGTGTCGGCGCCGGTGGCGAGCTTTTTACACATGATGCTGGCGGCTATCAGAGGAATGGAGTCCGCGGTTGAGGTGACTTCACGCAGGGCGTAGGTCTTGCCATCCGCTGGCACGAAATCGCTGGACTGGGCCACGATGGCGGCGCCGATCGTGCGGAGCTGGTCCTTGAATTCGCGGTCGCCGAGTTGCAGGCGCATGCCCGGGATCGCATCGAGTTTGTCCAGGGTGCCGCCGGTGAGACCGAGCCCGCGACCGGATATTTTGGGCACGGCCAAACCGCAGGCGGCGGCCAGTGGCACGACGACGAGGGAAGTCTTGTCACCGACACCACCGGAGCTGTGCTTGTCGACGACCGGCCGGTCCAGATCGTCCCAGGTATAGGCGCGACTGCTTTCAAGCAGAGCGGTGGTGTAGTCGGTGGTCTCAACCTCGTCCAGGCCGTTCAGGCGCACAGCCATCAACCAGGCGGCCATCTGATAGTCGGGTACTTCGCTGCGCACGAAACCATCGACCAGCGCGCGGATGTCCCCGTCGGCGTGCGGCCGCCCAAGCTTTTTGGTTTCGATCAAACCGACCGGGTCTGGAGTCTCGCTGTGCATGCGACCAATACTCTGATCTGCTTTGAAGTTTCTGGTCAGCATCATACGACCGCCGACTCGGACCCGCCGGTGCGCCTGCGAACGTCCGGCTTGATCGGGCTGAGAGAATTGGCCGGAGGTAACCGGGGCATGGTGGAGGATTTCATCAAGGCCCGGAGCCGGGAGTCGTTCAGTCGAAGGGACCAGCTGCCGTGAGCGCCAGCCCCAGTGATGATGTGGGCAGCCTCTGGCTCGCCCGCGCGATTTTACGAACTAGGTGGAATCGAATTCAACGACTTCACGTTTGGGTCGGCGACTGTAAATTCACCGGTGTATCTCAACCCGAAGGTGCTGATCAGCAATCATGGGGCCCTGCGGACGGCGGCGGCGCTCATTCATGCGGAGCTCAATTCGCGTATCGCGATGCGGAATCCAGGTTGCGGGCCGTTCGACCTGATCGCCGGGGTGCCGTTCGGAGGTCTGCACATCGCCACATGTTTTTCACGGAGTTGCGCCAAGCCGCTTATTTATGTAAAGTCGCTCGACGGAAACAGAGAGCAGAAAGGGATCGAGGAGAGATTCATACCGGGGCATTCGGTGATAATCGTGGACGATCTGATCACTGCGGGTGGATCGATGATTCGAACGGCGGAGGTCTTGCGAGGAGAGGGGCTGGAGGTTACGGACACGGTGGCGCTGGTCGATCGAGAACAGGGTGCGGCGGAAATATTGCGTCGGAGCGGAATCAACCTAATATCGATCTTGAAACTCACAACAATCCTGAATTACTACATGGCGGAAGGCTGGATCGGCGAATTACATTTCAAGAGGAGTCTGGAGTACATCCGGAATAGCAGGGCCGACTAAGGGAGGCTGGAGCCCATGCGCCACGTGAAGACGCATGCGGGCAATAGCAAACAAAAGGGGGGGTTCCGGCCGTCCCCAAACAGTGAGGTTCCAGCGGGTCGTGTCGGCCCCGTTGCACACAGAGCCGCGCCCGGCGGGAGAATATAGCCTCCGGGGCGGTTCGGTACCCGTCTACCGCACTTCCACCACTCGCGTCGCGAAGAAGATGCCAGCCGGGTATCGACGACGCCCCCGACTGGTGATCTTCACTCTGGTAATGGTGGTCCTAGTGGCAGCGTTCTCTGTGGCGCTCGGCCGGGTGGTGATCGGGTCGGAGGACCGGCCAAACAATGCGGCGATGTCGGTATTCAGCCCCACAATTGACGAGCTGATGGACGGGCCGCTCGCCCCGGCTTCGCCGGCTGCGGAGGCGGCATTCATACCGATCAGAGCGAACGCCCCGGTGCCGCCGCCGGTGTCCGCGTCTGCTTACATACTGGTGGATCTAGATTCGGGCGCCACGCTGGCCGCGAGGGACGCCCAGGCACGGTTGCCGGTGGCCAGCCTGACGAAGATCGCCACCGCGATGACGGCGCTCAGGCTGTCAGGGGCGAGGGAGCCAGTCACCGTGAGCATCGATGCGGCCCGGGCGGAGCCCAATCGGATGGGGATACTTCCCGGGGAGACTCTGACGGTCGAGGAGTTGCTGTACGGGTTGCTGCTTGATTCTGGAAACGACGCTGCGGCCGCTCTGGCGGAGGGTTTGGGGGGCGAGGAGAAATTTGTGACGGCGATGAATGAACTTGCCACTGAATTTGGACTGGCCGATACGCACTTTACGAACGCGGCCGGTTTTGACGGCCCGGACAACTACTCGAGCGCATACGACATGGCGGCGCTCGCGCGTCGCCTTATCATGGACGAACCGCTGTTGGCACTGATCGTGGCCACTCCGAGCCAGGTTATTGAAAGTAATTCTGAGCACGGTTGGTTCGGCCCTACGAATCTGAACCGCCTGTTGACGGAATATCCGGGGGCCTTCGGGGTGAAGACCGGCAGAACGGGGGAGGCGGGCTATACCCTGATCGCCGCGGCTCAGCGGGATGGTCGCC
>CAUYYU010000140.1:0-6067 GCA_963577415.1 Chloroflexota bacterium | reverse complement strand
CCACGATTTGACCACGGATTACCGTCTGGGGGCGCTTTTTTCGCCCGCGCAAAAATTCTCAGCCGATCCCGAATTAGGGGCGGATGAGATGACAGGGCTGGCCCGAGCGGCACGGGCGAGCATCGTGCTGGCGCACCACACCTCCATCGACACCGCCACTGCCGACGCCATCACGAGGCGAAACTTCGAGGTCGGTGTTTGGACGGTGGATGAACCGGACGATCTGCTAAGGATGTTTCGGGTCGGAATATCTCGACTCACCACGAACGTACCCGATCGGGCCCTCGCTTTGCGAACGCAACTTAAGGCACCCTGAAGAAGGAGCAATTCATGGATCTGGAACTCAAAGGTAAGAAGGCGCTGGTCACCGGCGGCAGCCGGGGACTTGGCCGCGCCGCTGCTCTGGCCCTGGCTGGAGAAGGTTGTGATGTGGCCATCGTAGCCCGCACCCCGGAGACTCTTGAGGCGACGGCGGCCGAAATTCGTGACATTGGCGTAAACGCGCGCGCCATCCGGGCCGACGTGACCGATCCCGATGATGTGCGCCGAATGGTAGCCGAGGCTTCAGCCGGGTTGGGCGGACTGGACATCCTGATCGCCAACGCCGGGGGCTCCGCGGGCGGTGGGTTGTTGGAAGCGTCCGACGAAGATTGGCAGTTCACGCTCGATATGAATCTCATGCACGCGGTTCGTGCCGTCCGAGCGGCGACTCCATTTTTCAAGGATCGGGGTGGCGGGGCGATCGTGGTGGTCGCATCGGTGACAGGGATGACTCCGTCGGCGCCGGCCCAGTACGGCGTTGCCAAGGCGGCTGAAATTTACCTGGCGGCAGCGCTGGCGATGGAGCTGGCCCAGCACAATATCCGCATCAACGCCGTCGCGCCGGGCTCGATCATGTTTGACGGCGGGGGGTGGGCGAAACGACTGGAGGAACAGCCGGAGGCGATGGAACGCTTTGCGGATCAGCAATTCCCGTTCAAGCGCCTAGGCAAGCCCGAGGAAATCGGAGACGTAATCGCTTTTCTGGTATCGGCCCGGGCCTCATGGATCACGGGAACGACGATCAGCGTAGACGGCGCCCAGGTGAATCCAGGCCTGTTCAGCCCGTCCGATTTCCCGGGTCCGGGCAGGTGAACCTGAAGCAAGTCTTTGGCAGTTCCTCGAACACGAAATACAATTGATTGTCGAACTTGGGGTATATGTCGGCGGAACAGTCGCCGGTATACCCGCGAAAGGAAGTCCTTAGTTGGCAGAATTAAGCCAGAAGCCAGAGATCGTAGCGTGGATGAAGCCGTCCTGTGGCTGGAGCAACGGCGTCCGCGCCGTGTTCACGAAGTACGAGCTCGACTACGCAGATAAAGACATCATCAACGTCTCGGAGAATTTCTTCGAGATGGTCAGTAAGACCGGCCAGCGACTCCAGCCCAGCATGGAAATCAACGGTGAAATACTCGCTGATGTAAGCGGGGAAGAGGTTGAGGCCTACCTCCTTGAAAAGGGGCTGGTGACTCCGTCAAGCGCCGAAATCGGCGTTCCGCTTGATGAAGCGTGCGGACCTGACGATGTTCACGAAGAGGTGCCATTCGTGCAGTCCTTTGGCGGCAGCACTCAGCTCAAGGACATCTCCGAATAGCCGTTGGTGGATCGCCAGTGGGTGATCCACCGCAAGTCTGGTTGCGAGCGGCGCGGCGGTAACCGATTCCGGCGTCTGAGCCGAACGCGTTTCGGAACGTCTAAAACTCAGTGTAGGTCCCGTCGGAAAGCATCAGCTCGTCGAACGCATCGGCCACGGCCACAATACGGGCGGCCTCCGGTATATCCGAACCAAGAAGACCGTCCGGGTAGCCGCTGCCATCAACCCGCTCGGCGTGGTGCACGATGCAGTCGAATACGATGGAACCGAAGTCGCCCGCCTCGGAAACAAGCGCCCTACCTCTATAGGGATGCCTGCGGACGACCACCCATTCCGACGGATTTAGCAGCCCCGGTTTGGTCAAAATTTCGGCCGGCACCGCCGACTTCCCAATGTCGTGCAGAAATCCCCCGATGGCCAGATTTTCCAGCTGCTCCTGATCGGATACGTCCATGCGCCGGGCCATGGCCACGGTGTAGACGGACACGTTCACCGAATGCACGTAGAGATCGGAATTGGTCGAGAGACCTTTGACCAGCGACTCTAGCATGTCGGGATCGGCTTCCATGTAGTCAATCATGTCCCGCACGATGGGAGTCGCCTGGCAAACATTCTGCGATTTTGGCGAAGTCATGATTTCGCGGGCGATGTCGGCGACATCGCCGTCAAGCCGCTGGGCCCGCTCGATAGTCGGCCGGGCGCTTGACCACCTCCACGTCGGCAAGCACCGCCGTCGGACCGGTCGCCTCTCTCCCGCCGTCGGGCGCCGGAGGGCCAGGATTGCCGCGAAGCTTCATTTTCAACTGCGATCGATTTACATAATTTGTGATCGTTTCCTTGGCCGTCTGAGTAGGCTCCATGAAGCTCAGGCGGTACTTCCATACCGTCTCCCGGCCCTGATCGGCCTTGCTTGCAGCTGACACCCGGGTGCGCAACGTGACCGTCCCGAACCCCCACGGGAGCCCGAACTCGACCACGTGCACGTATTCGGAGCCTTCGGACCCAGTTGCGATCTCTTGCCGGCACTCGAGCATGGCGGCGGACACGCTCAGCAGCCGGGTAACTACGGGATACGCGTCCTAGTTGCCGGGATCGCTCCGCTCGGCGGCGTAGACAGCGCAATCGTCAAGCAGCGTGGTCCACAGGGCTGTCGCCAGCTCGATTCGACGCCTTGCCGCGATTGGTCGAGAAGTCACGACCCTGGTAGAGCCCAGTTGCTCCACTTCCAGCACATTGCACTCCGCTTCGTATGCGGTGCCGACGGCAAGGTCGTCGCCAGAGTCACCATTCTTATCGAGCGTGATGATGAGGCGGTCCTCAGGTGCGCTGATGATTGTGCCCTTGAAACTTCCTCCACCGTCAGTGCTAAGCACCACGGCCGCCCGCATGGCGAACAGGGCGGAGACATCGATGCCCTCCGCTATCGCCGCCTCAGCCGCGGGATTCTCATTCGTCGTTGCAATACCGGATCCATCTGTCGGCGTCTCACTCCCGCGACCGCAATATTAAAAAGGGGAGCGCGTTTGAGACTGCCGCACAACGGCGCGGATACCAACTAGCCATTGGCGTATCCCCATATTCGGTAGAGAGCGCCCGCGTCGCCAGCTTGCCCCCGCATTCAATTGAGCCAAGAATATAGGAGTTGCCCGGCTCTATTCGAAATGCGATCGCTCATACCAAGTTCCCTTCCCAATATTCTTTTTCTCACCACCGACCAGCAACGGTTCGACTGTCTGGGGATGAATAGCAACGGCTTCGTGCAGACTCCCAATCTCGACGCCCTGGCTCGCGAAGGCGCGAATCTGCTCCGCTTTTATGTTAACAACCCGCTGTGCATGCCGAGCCGCGCAAGCCTGCTGACGGGCAAGTATCCGCGCAATCACGGCGTAACCTGCAACGGGATACCGCTTTCGGAGTCTATCCCCAACATCGCCCATGCCCTGGGGTCCGCGGGTTACGTGACCGGCAATCTGGGCAAGCTCCATTTTCTGCCCCATTCCGGGCGAGACTACACGGAGCCCCACCCGGACTACGGGTTTCACGTCGTCGTGAACGCTGACGAACCGGGCTGTTACCCGGATGCCTACATCCAGTGGATTCGCAGCGTCGCACCCGAATTGGAAGAGAAAGTTCGCGTGCCCATTCCCGGCGTCAAACCGCGAGGCAGCTTCGACCGCTGGATATTCGACGCCCCCGAGGAACTCAGCTACTCCGCCTGGGTCGCCGACGAGACGATCAAATTCATTGACTCGAATCCCGACAGACCCTGGTTCGCCATAGCCGGGCTTTATCTCCCTCACGCCCCCTGCAACCCAACGCGGCGCTGGTTCGACCTCTACAGCGACGTGGAGATACCGCCACCTCTTCTTCGCGAGAATGAGCTCGACGACAAGCCGACCGTATTTCGCGAGCTGGCCGAGCGCTTCGTTCCGGCGGACGATTCTGAATGGGAGGATTTTCGCCGCTATTACTACGCTTCGTGCTCGATGGTCGATCATCATTGCGGTCGCGTGATCGAGCATCTTCGCGAAACCGGCCGACTGGACAACACCCTGGTGGTCTTCTATTCCGACCATGGCGAGATGGCCGGTGACCACCGCCTGATGGCGAAGCATCAGACGAACTATGAATCCGTGATCCACGTCCCGGCCATCGTTCGTTATCCGGCGGCGGTGCCGGCTGGATCGGAGGTGGAAGCGATTATTGAAGCGGTGGACCTGATGCCCACGATTCTTGAGGCGGTTGGCGCTGAAATACCGCGCAGCGTGGATGGTCATTCTCGCTGGGCAGCCGTGACCGGGGACAGTGAAGCGGGCCCCAACTCAGTCCTGGTGGAGTTCGCCACACCCGAAGGAGAGAACTGCAAGACCCTGCTCACAACCACTCACAAATACTGGGTCAACCAAAAAGGCGAAGAGCTCCTGTTTGATCTGCGGGACGATCCCAACGAATTCGTTAATCGGGCTGGCGACGCGGCGGCCGCCGGGGACCTTCAGGACATGCGTGCCCGCCTGCTGCAAAAGCTCATCAGCACCGATGACCGCTCACTCGAACGCACCGCCCAGTATTAGGCCGCGCCCATCTGGCGGACCTGCTCTGTCGTCGAGCCAGTAAGTTACCAGCGTAGAGAACGCGGTGACGGAGCTACGTCTTCTCCGCCTGGGCAACTTCCAATAACGGCGGTGGATCGTAGGGAATCCGCTGTTTCCGCGCCGTTTCCTCGACCAGCTTTGACATTCGCTCGAAGGCGTAGTCGAAAAATGCGTAGTATCCATCGCAAAAGTAGCTGGGCTGAGGTTCATCGGTGGTGGCCGTCACACCACGGTGGACGGGGCAGCCACCCTGACAGTAGTTCAAGTACTTGCAGCTCAGACACTTGTCCGACAGGTTGGCCTTGGCGTCTCTGAATTCGTTCGCCTTCCGTGACTCGACCAATTTCTTGAGGGGCTTTCGCAAAACGTTGCCCAGTTTCCAGTCTGGCTCGACAGTCCAGTCGCAGGTGTAGACGTCGCCGTTACCCTCAACCACTACGTAATCCATGCATTTGTCCCGGTGGATGCACGAGGGATGCCCCAGTCCAGCGAATCCGACAGTCCAGTCATCAAAGTCACGGACGTACATCTGCGGCGAGCCATCGTTGTACCAGATGTCGAACATGCCCTTCAGGTACTCGCCGTACTCGTGCGGGTTTACAGAAAACGGCAGCACTTCACCCTTCTGCTCCGCCGACTCAACGATGGGGATGAACTGAAAGTGCCTCACGCCCAGGTCGTAAATGTAGTCGTAGACTTCTCGCCACTTTTTTATGGTGACATCGTTGAGCACGATCAGGGCGTTGAAATCGACCTCGTACTCCTGCAGCAGCCGCAGGCCCCGCAGGACGTTGTCATGCGATCCCCGGCCGCCCTTGCTCACGCGGTAGTGGTCGTGCAGCAGCTTCGGGCCATCAACACTCATGCCGACAAGGAAGTTGTTTTCCTTCAGGAACTTGGCCCAATCTTCGTCAATAAGGGTGCCGTTGGTCTGAAGCGCGTTTCCTACACACTGACCGGACTGGGCGAATTTGGCCTGGTATTCCATGGCCTGTTTGAAGAAATCCAAACCCATGAGAGTGGGCTCGCCACCCTGCCAAGCGATGCTCGGGTCGCGCCCGGCCATTTCGAGGTACTGACGGGTGAAAGTGGCCAGCACCCGCTTTGACATCCGCTGGCCGGCGTCCCCGCTCAGTACTCCCCCGTCTTCAAGCTTCCAAACGTAGAAGCAATAGTCGCACGCCAGGTTGCAATGAGCCGATGCCGGCTTCACCAGTAGCGCTAGAGAATCGGCCGAAACTGTGTTCAATTCTACCCCTCGAATCGCAATTCGTCGGATTCTATCAGCGTCGCCGCCATCCGGTGCGTATCCGCCGGCAGCGATCACCAACTAGCCGGGGTG
>CAUYYU010000139.1:0-6107 GCA_963577415.1 Chloroflexota bacterium | reverse complement strand
GCTCCCACCTCCACCGTGATTTCCACTCCTTCCGGATACATTTCTTTCATCGACGGCGCCCACACGAGGTCGACCTCAGCCGAATTCAATATCTCCAGATCCTGTTCACGATCTCGCGGATACTCGTCAAAATCGGCCGACTCCCCGAACTGGGTCGGATTTACGAAGATGCTCGCCACCACCGTTTCGTTCTCCATCCGCGCGGCCCGCAGCAGCGCCTCGTGCCCCGGATGCAGGCCGCCCATGGTGGCTACGAAACCCAGGCGGCCACGCGAGATCCGGCGCGCGCGGCGCAATTCGTCCAGCGTCTCCAGTACTTCCATGCGCCCATCGTAGAGCCCTTGTCTCCTTCAAGCACATATCCGGTTTCGCCGCTCCGGCGGTACGCCCTTAAACTTGACCCAACATCGTGCCGACCTACGGGATAGCCTGCCCATGACCGACGAACTCGCCGCCGCGTTGCGCGCAGTTGTCGGTGACGATTGGATGGACACGGGCGGCAAGGCCGGCCTGCCCGCCGTCGATGGAGTGCGTCCCGGCCTGCGAGTCAGTCCCGGCGACGCCGAGGAAGTCGCCTCCGTCCTCCAGCTCTGCGCCCAGCACGGAGCCGCCGTCATCCCCACCGGCTCCGGTTCCGCCCTCAATCTGGGGAACGTGCCCCGCGGCGCCGATGTCCTTCTTTCCACCAGCCGCCTGGACCAGATTCTTCAGTACACTCCCGCCGACATGACCGTCAGCGTCCAGGCCGGAGTGAGCCTCGCCGATCTTCAAACCGAGCTGGCCCGGCACGGCCAGTTCCTCCCGGTCGATCCTCCCAACGCCGGCCGCGCCACCATCGGCGGGGTCGTCGCCACCGCCGCCTCCGGACCTCGCCGCACCGGTTACGGCGCCGTGCGCGACCTCCTTATCGGCATCCGCCTGGCCCATCCCGATGGCCAGACCACCCGCGCCGGCGGCATGGTCGTCAAGAACGTCACCGGCTACGACATGGGCAAGCTCTACACCGGTTCCCTCGGCACTCTGGGAGTGATCGTCGAAGCCAACTTCAAGCTCCTGCCGTTTCCCGCCAACGAGCAGACCGCCGCCGGCCTGTTCGCTGACGCCTCCGGATGCGGCCGCGCTTTGGATGCCCTCGTGAATTCCGTCCTCATGCCCAATTCAGTCGAGATTCTCGATACCGCCGCGGCGAACGCCGTCCTTGACGATTCCGCCGCCGCCGCCCGCGCGATCCTCGTTCGCTTTGGCGGCCGGCCCGAGGCCGTCGAGAGGCAAATCGGCGATGCCCGGGCCATCTTCGAGGAGTGCGGCGGCACGGCTCTCACCCTTGCCGGCGACGACCAGCTTCGCACCTGGGAAGGCCTGGCCGGGCTCAGCGAGGCCCCGTTCACCGGGCCGGCCGTGCGCTGCCGGGTCACCGTCCTCTCCTCCCAGGTCGAAATCATCTTCGCCCATGCCGAAGCCCTGGCCGCCGCCGCCGACCTCGATCTCGCCATCTGGGGACGCGCGTTCGATGGCGTCATCAACGTCACCCTCGCCGGCGACGGCGACCAGCGCCTCACCGCCGCCATCGAATCCCTCCGCGCCGAGGTCGCCGGCATTCCCGGCTCCCTCATACTGGAGGCTTGCCCTCTGGGCGTTAAGCAGCACACCGATATCTGGGGAGCGGGCGTCGACGCCGGCGCGGTCGAGATAATGCGATCCATCAAGGCGAAGTTCGACCCCGCCGGCATCCTCAATCCGGGCCGATTCGCCCATGGCATTTAGGCTTCCTCGTGACTAGCGGACCCATCTCCATCGGTTTCTCCGGGTCCACCGCGCCCGATCCCCACCTCATCCAGACCTGCATCCACTGCGGCCTCTGCCTCGATGAATGTCCTACCTATCGCCACCTGCGGGTCGAAATGGACTCTCCCCGCGGTCGCATCCAGCTCATACGCGCCGTCGACGAGGGACGCCTTTCTCTGGCCGACGAATCCTTCCGCGATCACATCTATCTATGTCTCGACTGTCGCGGTTGCGAAACCGCCTGCCCGTCCGGCGTCAAGTACGGTCCGCTGGTTGAGGCCGCCCGCGCCCAGGCCACCGAGATCGGCAACATCCCGCGCGGGATGAAGATCGCCAATCTCGTCCTGCGGCACGTCTTTCTCCGCCCCGGCCGGCTTCGCCTGCTGGCGGCCGCCCTGCGCTTTTACCAGCGCAGCGGGTTGCGGTCGCTGGTCCTGAAGTCCGGCCTGTTGAGGCTCCTCCCCGGCGATCTCGAAACGTCGGAAGCTATGACACCCATCATGTCTCCGAGCTTTCTCAATCCCTCCCACCTTCCCCTCGTCCCCGCCGAGGGCGAGCGTCGCCATCGCGTCGGCTTTCTGTCCGGCTGCATCATGAGCGTCGCCTTCGCCGGCGTGCATCGGGCCTCACTCCGTGTTCTGGCCCGGGCCGGTTGCGAGATCGTCATCCCTCCCGACCAGACCTGCTGCGGCTCCCTCAGCCTCCACGGCGGCGATCGTCTCACCGCCCGCCAGGCCGCCCGCCGCAACATCGACGCCTTCATCGCCGCCGACGTCGAAGTCATCGTCGTCAACTCCGCCGGCTGCGGCTCCACCATGAAAGAGTGGGGTGAGCTCCTCGCCGACGACCCCAAATACGCCGACAAAGCCCGTGACTTGGCCGCCATAGTCAGGGACTTCAGCGAGTGGATCGCCGAGATCGGGCTCAACGCCGATCCCGGACGCTTGGACGGGCGCGTGGTCGTCCAGGACGCCTGCCATCTCAAACACGCCCAGGGGATCACCGCCCAGCCCCGCGACCTCGTCGCCGCCATTCCCGGCGTCGAGCTCGTGGAAATGGAGAACCCCCACCTCTGCTGCGGCAGCGCCGGACTCTACAGCGCCCTGCATCCCGATCTGGCCCGCGACATCCGGGCGGACAAGCTCGCCTTCATCGCCGCCACCGGGGCGCAGACCGTCATCACCACCAATCCCGGCTGCCACTCCCACATTCAGGCCGGCCTCGTCGCGGATGACTCGCCGGTACGCATCGTTCACCTCGCCGAGTTCCTGGACGAAGCCCACCGCAACCTCGCCGCTCCCGCCAGTCAACAGACCTGATCCCGACCCCTGCGCCGGCTCTACTCCTTAGCCGACCCCTCGACCGCTAGATTCTCGCGGGAATCGCTTGACTCCACTTTTCCAGGCTGAATATAATTCAGTAGTTTGTGCGCAAGTTCACAAAGTTCTGGCGACAGGGGAGTCCTGTCAGAAAGTCTCCAATCGCTCGTGTTTGGGGAAGTGGTGAGAAGGTCGCGATTGTGAGGCCGGCGCCGTCAGATGGCGGGACCACTATTCCACTACAGGCCGGACACTGCCCCGGGCCTGACGATCGGTGGCGTGCAGGCACCCGAATTTGGAGGAGCATCGATCCGAATGCCATCGCCAGTTTCGTCCCGCGCGGCGCGTTTCGCCCCCGCGGCCCGATTCCCGGCTTTTCCGGGCGCCGTCGGCGCCCGGCATTCGCGTGATCGGTTGTCCTCGTCAAGTACTGGCGCGTTCCCGCGCCTCCACTCGATCAGTCTGGTGGCTTGATTGATGCGGGCAGGGGGCGGCGGTTTGGGTCGTGTTTTCTCAGGGTGGTCGGCTTATATGTGAAGGGTTAGAAGTTGTGCCTCCGTGTCCATGTTTCCAGATTTGTTTGTCTAATAGTTTGAGGTGATGTGATGGAATATTCCGCAAGTAACTTCCCCGCCTGCCGCGTATGTGACGCCGGCGATCTCGTTCCCCTGTCGGACTTCGGCGGCCAGGGTGCCGCTGTCCATTGGAAGGCCTGGGTCTGCACGAATCCTGACTGCCGGTTCAACCTGAAGATCCGCAACGGCGACGTCTACGCTAACGAGCCCGTCGTCGACCTGCACCACACGCCCCGGCGCTAGCCCGCGTCCGGCAAGTAACCGGCGGCGGCGCGGCCTCTGCTCGCGCCGCCGGCCAGTTACCGCCCGAGGGTGCTCCACATTCCCAAAATTGTTCCGCCGGGCCGGGCGCGTTACGCCGCCGTGACCCGTCGATCGGGTCCGTGCAGCGCCGGCTTCCACCGTCCACGGTGCCCGCGACTCCTATAATCGGTACTTGGTCCCCGCACCGGCCCTCGGCCTCGCCCCGGTAACTCCATGGCTCGCCATTCCCTTTCACATCTACCCCGCTGCCCCTTCCACCCCACCCGGGAGGCCACCGATCGCTGCGATCGCTGCTACACCCTGGTCTCGCCGGAAGCGCTGGAAGAGCGTGATCTCAGGCGACTATGCCCGCGCTGCATCGAAGCCCTGGATGTGGCTGAACAGGTTCGCGAAGACGCCCGCCTCACTCCCCGCAATGTCTGGCGCCGCTTTCGCGGCATCGATTACCGGGTCGCCGCCATCGGCATGGCCGTCATTGCCCTTTTGGTCGGCGCCGGTGCCTTCATGGTCTGGGTCACCGCTCGCGCCGAATTCGATCCCCTACTCATTCGTCGTGCCCGCGTCGGCTTCACCCAGAACTTCGACGTTGACAACGAAGGTCTCGATTTCGTCGAAGTCATCAAGAACGGCGTCGCCACCGCCACCTCGCAGAGCCCGGACCCGCTTTACACGATCGAGCGCCTGCACGACGCCCTGCCTGATACCCCCGTGCCTCCATGGCGCTCCGCCGACGCCGTCTTTCCCATCGACATCAGCCTCGCCGGCCTAGCGCCAGAGCTCCTGTCCAAAGTCGTGATCTGGAATCATTCCAACGAGGACCCTTCCACCTACATCCGCGAGTTTGAACTGTACATAACTAGCCCGGCCGAGCCCGACCGCCTTGCCCGGCGAGAGCTGATCGGCACCTTCACGGCCCTGCCCGCCGATGCCAAACAGGTCTTCCTGCTCGACGAAGCCGTCCTCACCACTACCACCATCGTCCGCATACTCGACAACCACGGCGGGGACTACGTCTCCGCCGCCGAAATCGGCCTTTTCAATCCCACCGTGAACACCAGCTTCGGCAACTCCAACATATCCCAGGGCCCCCTTCCCTAGCATCCGACCGGCTACACCTGCAGGCCTCCGCGCACCCCATGGAACCAGCATGCTCAACCGTCTCAAATGCCGCTTCACCGGCAAAACGATCGATCGGGGAGTCGAAAAGTCGCGCCGCGGCTTCGGCGCTCGCATCTCCTCCCTGCTCACCCGCTCCAGCATCGGCGAAGACGACTGGGAGGAACTGGAAGATCTGCTGATAACCGGAGACGTCGGGCCCGATTTCGCCCTCGACACCGTCGCCCGGCTTCGGCAAAAGATCAAAGACGAAGGAATCAAAACTCCCGACGCCATGCA
Source organism: Chloroflexota bacterium (assembly GCA_963577415.1). Lineage (GTDB taxonomy): Bacteria > Chloroflexota > UBA11872 > UBA11872 > VXNJ01 > JASLPR01. The sequence goes on along the minus strand of CAUYYU010000139.1, from coordinate 769 downwards.
TGCCGCCCTGCGCGGGCTGATGGTTGACGCCCTCGATACCGACCCCGCCGAGCTGGCGTCAGGGCACACCCCGGGCGTAATCCTTGTCGTTGGGGTCAACGGCTCCGGCAAGACCACCAGCATCGCCAAGCTTGCCCACATCCTCCAGCAGGCCGGCTCCACCTGCATCCTCGCCGCCGCGGACACCTTTCGCGCCGGCGCCATCGAGCAGCTGAAGATCTGGGGCGACCGTCTCGGCCAGCGCGTCGTCGCCCACCAGCCCGGCGCCGACCCGGCCGCCGTCGTCTTCGACGCCTTCGAGGCCGCCGCCGTCGCTCGCGTCGACTATCTCCTCATCGACACCGCCGGCCGCCTGCAAACCAACCGCAATCTCATGGCCGAACTCGAAAAGGTGGCGCGGGTGATCGCCCGGCTCGATCCCGACGCTCCGCACGAAGTCCTCCTCGTCCTCGACGGCCTCACCGGGCAAAACGCCCTCTCTCAAGCCCGTTTCTTCAGCGCCGCCGTCAACGTCACCGGCATCATCCTCGCCAAGCTCGACAGCTCCGCCAAAGGTGGCGTGGTCTTCCCCGTTACCAAAGAGCTCCGGGTTCCGATAAAGTTCATCGGAACCGGCGAGTCCATCGAAGACTTGGCGGTCTTCGACCCCGCCGAATTTGTTGATGCCCTCCTGAAGCGAGATTCATGAACTCCGGCAAGACCCTCAAAGGCGTTGTCCTCGCCGGCGGCACCGGCAGCCGTCTTCATCCGCTCACCTCCGTCACCAATA
>CAUYYU010000138.1:0-6130 GCA_963577415.1 Chloroflexota bacterium | reverse complement strand
CCCCATCTGCCAGAACGCTCGGTCACCGTCGCCGTCATCGATCCCGGCGTCGGCACCTACCGCCGCCCCCTCGCCCTGCGCGTCGATCGACGCTGGCTCGTCGGACCCGACAACGGCCTCTTCTATCGAGTCTGGAATTCCGCCCCGTCCGACTCGCGCCGCGCCTATCTCCTAGACCGTCCCGAGTACTGGCGGCCCGTCGTCAGCGACACCTTCCACGGCCGTGACATCTTCGCCCCAATCGCCGCCCATCTCGCCACCGGCGCGGATATTGTTCAGCTCGCCTCCCCCGCCCTTCAGATCGAGCCAATGCCATCCACCGGGCCCGAACAAGCGGCCGACGGAAGCTGGCGTCTCACCATCGAGCACATCGATCGTTTCGGGAATCTCATCACCAACCTGCCCGCCGCCGACCTTCCCGGCCCCTCCGCCTCCCTGACCTTCACCATCGCCGGCGAAACCGCCGCCGGAGTCGGCTCCAATTACGACAGCACTGACCGCCTTATCGCCCTTGTCGGCAGCCTCGACTATCTCGAAATCGCCGCCCCCTCCGGCTCCGCCGCCGAGATCACCGGAGCCGTCATTGGCGATTTTATTATTATGTCAACCTGAATCCAGCCCTACCCTCGCGCGACCTTCAATCTCTCCGCTGCCGCCGTCTGCAATTGCCTCAGATCGCTCCCCACATCGATGAACTGAAACCCCTGCTCGAGGACCCGCCGGGCCGCCTCCCCGTTGGCCACCGGCACCCCCGCTGGCTTCCCGGCCTTCCGCGCCGCCTCGAGGATCGCTGCTATCGCGTCTAGGTGGCTCTGTTCCTTCCACATCTGCTCCGCCGTCAGTCCCATCGACAAACCCAGGTCGTTCGGTCCGATAAACGCCACGTCCACCCCGTCCAGCGCCATGATCACCTCCGCGTTCTCCACCCCTTCCATATCCTCGATCTGCGGAATGAGCAGTACCGATTCGTTCGCCCGGTCCTTGTAACCCGGGTCTGTCAACACCACCCGGCCCGTGCCCGACGAGCGCTCTCCCGTCGGCGGATAACGCATCGCCCGGGCCGCCGCCACCGCTTGCTCCGGGGTGCTCACATGCGGCAGCACGATTCCCATCGCCCCCGCGTCCAGCAGGCGTCCCAGCGCCGTCTCATCGTGCGACCACACCCTTGCCATCGGCACCGCTCCTCGCGCCTCGATCGCTCTGAACGCATTCGCCATCGTCTCCGGATTCCACTGGCCGTGCTCGGCGTCCACTACCAGCCAGTCGTATCCCGCCGCCGCCATCACCTCCGCCGCCATCACCGATCCCAGGTTCAGGAAGGCTCCAACCGAAACCTCACCTTGAAACAACTTGTCCCGCACCGGATTCAAACTCATTCTGCAGCTCTCCATTTTGAATTGACCGCCACTCAACCTCCTTGGGCCTCAGCGTCCCACCCCTCGTTGGCGGACCGCAGCCTACCTTCCGTCCCCGGCCGCCGCAATAGCCCTCCGTCCTCCCGGCACCTATCATTGCGGATACCCGCAAGCTGAAAGGTCCACGCGTGGAAGGCCTCGACACGATCTGGGAAATTCTCAATTTCCAGATTGCCGTGATCCAGGGAAATCCCCTCACATCCATGGGCATCATCCAATTGCTCCTGATATTCGTCGTGGCCCTGCTGGTCGCTGGACGCCTCACTCGGTTGCTCACCCGCCATCTCATCCGCCGCCTCGGCGTCGCCACCAGCGTCGCCTCAATCCTGGGGTCGTTTATCCGCGGACTCGTCATTTTCGTCGGCATCTATATCGCCCTCACCTCCGTTGGCCTGGAGCTGGGCGTGTTGCTCGTCCCGCTCGGTGCCATAGGCATCGGACTCGGCTTCGGGCTCCAGCGAATCGCCGAGAACTTCGTCTCCGGCCTCATCCTCCTCACCGAGCGCCCCATTTCCGACGGCGACATCATCGAAGTCAACGGGCTTCGCGGAACCGTCGAGAAGATCGGCCTGCGCTCCACCCTGCTGCGCACCTTCGACAACACCCGCGTCACCGTGCCCAATTCAGAATTGATATCCAACCAGGTCGATAACTGGACTCTGGCCGACCGCATCGTCCGCATTCGCTTCAACGTCGGCGTTGCCTACGGGTCCGACATGCGCCTAGCCGAGCGTCTCCTCCGTGAAGTTCTGGCCGAGCATGTCGATGTCCTCGCCGAGCCCGAGCCCCGGGTGTTCTTCATCGAGTTCGGCGATTCCTCCCTCAATTTCCTGATCTTCGCTTGGGTCGACAGCCCCTCCAAGCGGCTGACCACCCTGAGCGACCTTCACTTCGCCATCGACGCAGCCTTCCGCGAAAATGACATCGAAATACCCTTCCCGCAGCGTGACCTACACTTACGCTCGGGGACCTTGGACGGCGGAGACGAACGCTCGGGGTAGGGGCCGCGCCGAATTAAACCCGGCTCCCGCGCAAGGCCTATCGCTATCCGTATTCAACTGGAAGGCAATTCATGGATTTAGGTCTGACCGGGAAAATAGCCGCCGTCACCGGTGGCAGTGAAGGCATCGGATTCGCCGTCGCCTCCGCCCTTGCCGCTGAGGGCTGCCACGTCGCCATCTGCGCCCGCCGGGAGGACATACTTCAGGACGCCGCGGCCCGCATTTCCGGCGCCACTGGGTCCCGCGTCCTGCCTATCGTCTCCGATGTCAGCATTGAAGAGCAGGCCGCCGCCTTCATCCGAAAAACTACTCTCGAATTCGGCGGGGTGGACATTCTGGTGAACAACGCCGGCAAGTCCGCCGCCAACATTTTCGAATACGTCGACGACCCGGCCTGGCACGAGGACCTGGACCTGAAGCTCTTCGGCGCCATTCGCTGCTCTCGCGCGGCGCTTCCGTACATGAAGCAGGCCCGCTGGGGGCGCATCATCAACATTACCCATCCTGGCGGCAAGCAACCCGGTCCCTCGTCCCTGCCCACCTCGGTCAGCCGCGCCGCCGGAATCGCCCTCACCAAAGCCATGTCCCGGGACTACGCCGCCCACAACATCCTCGTCAACACCGTGATGGTCGGTTCCATCCGCACCATGCAGCCGGAACGTCGCTGGCGCGACGAAGGACAGGCCCAGACTCTAGAGGAGTTTTATGCTGACGCCGGTCGCAATATTCCGGTCGGCCGATTCGGCACTGCCGAAGAGGTCGCCGCTGCAGTCACCTTCCTCGCCTCCGAGCAGGCCTCCTATATCACCGGCACCGCCTTGGCGGTAGATGGCGGCGCATCCAACGTCGTCTAGCTCCCGGACCCATTCTCCGGCCGCCCGTGTCTCCCCGTCTGGCTGAGACCGGTACTGGGCGATATCATCCGGTACTCTCAATTTTCCCGACCAGGTCCTTGCGCCGCGAACCTGAGCGCCAGTCCCGGAGGTAGCCCATGAACGGTCACGAAGCCATCGCCGCCGTGCTCAAGCGCGAGGGCGTCGAGTACCTCTTCTGCTTTCCCCACAATCCGCTCATCGACGCCGTTTCAAAACTTGGGATCCGCCCGATCCTGGGTCGCACCGAGCGCACCATAATCAACATGGCTGACGGCTACTCCCGCGTATCCCGCGGCGAAAAAATCGGCGTCGTCGCAGTCCAGTACGGCCCCGGCGCCGAGAACGCCTTCGGTGGCATCGCCCAGGCCTTCGCCGATTCCGTCCCCATGATCGTCCTCACCGGCGGCTACGAGGCCCATCGCAACGGTATCCACCCTCTCTTCGACGCCGTCGAGCACTATCGCGGCATCACCAAATGGACCGCTCAGATCACGCAGGTCCACACCACCGTCGACCGCATGCGCCGGGCCTTTGCCCTGTCCCGCAACGGCCACGGCGGTCCCGTTCTCCTGCAACTCCCCATGGATGTCGGCGACGAGGAATTCGGCCCCGATATCGGCTCCTATACCCCACCCCGCACCCACCGCTCTATGGCCGATCCACGTGACGTCGAGGAAGCCGCCGACGCCATCCTTGCCTCCGACCACCCTGTAATTCATGCCGGCATGGGCGTCCTCTGGGCCGGTGCCTCCGCCGAACTGGTACAGCTCGCTGAATTAACGAACGCCCCTGCCGTCACCACCCTGAACGGCAAGAGCGCCTTTCCCGAGACCCATCCGCTTTCCCTGGGTCTCTTCGGCAAGGTCAACACCCGGCCCGCCGGCGAGTTCATGGCCGCTGCCGACCTCATCATCGGCGTCGCCTGCAGTTTTAGTATTGCCAACCAGCAGGGGGAAATTCCTCCCGGTAAACCGCTCATCCAGATCACCAACAGCGACACCGACATTCACAAGGACTACCCCGTCGATCACGTCCTCATGGGCGACGCCAAATTGGTCCTCGACCAGCTCAACCAGGCCATCGCCACTCGCATATCCGCCGGTGCGACCGCCGCTTCTGATCCCCGCGCAAAAATCGCCAAAGTGAAGGCCTCTTGGCTTGAAGAATGGATGCCCCGCCTCACCTCCGACGAAGAGCCTTTCAGTCCCTACCGCGTGATCTGGGATCTGATGCACTCCGTGGACTTGAACACCACCATCGTCACCCACGATTCCGGCAACCCTCGCGATCAGATGGTTCCCTTCTGGGAGTCCCTTCCCTCCGCCTATTACATCGGCTGGGGCAAATCCACCCAGCTCGGCTACGGCCACGGCCTTGCCTACGGCGCTAAACTAGCCATGCCTGACAGTCTCGTCGTCAACGTCATGGGCGACACTGCCGTCGGCATGTCCGGCATGGACTTCGAGACCGCCTCCCGCAACAATATCGGCGTCCTCACCATCATCCTCAACAACGGTGCCATGGGCGGCTACGAGGCCCACATGCCCGCAGCCGTCGAGCGCTACGGCGCCAAGTTCCTCACCGGCGACTACGCCGCCGTCGCCGCCGCCCTCGGCTGCCACTCCGAAAAGGTCGAGAAGCTCACCGACCTCAAACCGGCCATCGAGCGCGGTAAAAAGGTCGTCGACGGCAACCGTCCCGCCGTAATCGAAGTCATCACCCGTGAAGACCCGGTTTTTTCCTGTTACTAGCGGCCGGGGTTCAACTCCCACGCACTTGTGTGCGGAAAGCCTCCTCCGTGGAACGACCACCGAGTGGTTCGGCTCGACCGCCCCGTCATTTCCCTCATATTTGATCGAACCGAAATGAATTCTGACAAGGCATCCTGACCCAATGCACCGTGGACGCTTCGACCAGGCTGAATTCACCGTCGCCAACGTCGGCGACGCCTTCCGCAACTTCGTCCGCGTCCTTCGCCTCGTCTGGACCACCAGTCCCTTCCTCACCGCCCTGATGCTGGTCTTGACCATCGCCAGCGCCTTCACCCCCGCCGCCACCGCCTGGCTCCTCGGCGCCGTCATCACCGCCGTCGACGACGCCGTCCGCGCCGGTACCCGCGACTTCGACCGCGTCGCCCTCCTCATCGCCATTCAGGCTGCCGTCGTCCTCGTCGGCTTCATCTTGCGAGCCGGACGCGGCGCCATCAGTTCCATCCTCGGCGATCTTTTCACCAACCGCACCAACATCATGATCCTGGAGAAATCTGAGACCCTCGACATTTCCTATTTCGAGAACGCCGACTTTTACGACCGACTCGAAAACGCCCAGCGCGAGGCCCGCGAGGGCCCTATGCAGATCGTCGCCGAGTCCTTCGCCGTCGTGCAGAACGCCATCACCCTCATCACTCTCGTCGCCGTTCTTTTCATCATCGCCTGGTGGATCGTCATCGTCGTCATCGTCACCACCATCCCCGCCCTGCTCGTCGAGATCAAGTTCAGTCGCGAGCGCTTCCGCCTACAGACCTGGCGCTCCCCCGAGGTCCGCCGCCTCGGTTATTTCCGCTGGCTCATCACCAACGACGACTACATCAAAGAACTCCGCATCTTCGACCTCGGCCGCTACCTCATAGGCATCTATCGGCGCACGTTTGACAAGTTCTTCGTCGAGAACCGCAGCCTCACCCTGCGCAGCGCCCGCGCCACCGCCTTCCTGCAGGCCGTCGGCGCCATCGCCAGCGCCGGCGTATTCGCCTTCGTCGCCTTCCAGGTCGTGCGCGGCTTCCTCCGCATCGGCGCCCTCGGCACCTACTACATCGCCTACCAGCAAACCGTCGAGGCCT
>CAUYYU010000137.1:0-6159 GCA_963577415.1 Chloroflexota bacterium | reverse complement strand
CTCTTCCGAATCCAACAAATGCCAATTTTTATCGAGTACGCTTGCCACGCGGGTGCGCAATTTGCCGACGTTCGCCCTGGGATCGGCGATCACCAATACCTCCCACTCACCGGCGCAAAATCCCACGCACTGAGCCTGATCCGTTTGCCACCATATCTGGCTGAGCTGCCCCAGATTCAGATCCTCGATTCCCTTCTTCAGGCTCCCGGTCAGCGCCGCCAGCAGGGAAAACGCCAATTCATCCCGGGATTCGTCATTCCAACGTCCCTGTGGCAGTTCACCCAGTTTCCACGCCACGGCCCCAAGCACCTCCTCCACGTTGAGCAGCAAGGCGACGAGGTCGGCATCTGGGCCTGCGTCCTGAGCGGTCACTCGGAGTCCCTTCGGACCGCTCTGAAGTAGGCCTCCGACGCCAACTGCGGCCAGTTCGTTTTCATGTATCCGTCACCCAGCAATCGCCAGATCGACGACGGAAACCCCGATAAGGCCGCCAATTCCTCAATCAACCCGGCTACCGGCTCTACCTCCCCGCCGACCAGCATCTCCGCCAGCGCGTCGACCACGGCGTCCCAACTTCCGATCCGCCCCATAGCGAGTACGGCCGGCCCGCCGAACGCATCCGCCGGGTCTGCGCTCACGGTCTCACCGCTCTCACATCGCGGTTCGGCCTCAGCATCATCCGGCCGCGTCCCGCCATCAGGCTTCGGCTCCTCGGTTGCGATCGGCTCGATTTGAGGTTCGTCCGCTTTCGAGCCGAGCCAGGCGGGCGGCTCCAGCGCGTCGACATCATCGGTTTCATTCTCGGCGTCGGCGCCGACGGATTCTTCAACCGGACCTATTTCGCCCGGCTCGCTCGGCTCCGCATTCAATCGCTCGGAATCGAGAGCAGTATCCACAGCTTCGGGCAGCGTTTCTTCAGGTTCGGCGACTTCGATTTCGGCTTCGCCCGCGGACGATGCAGGCATGGTGGACGCCGGCTCAGGCTCGTCTTCCACGGCCGCCTCCCCCGCCGCGACGGCCTGGCCCGGCCCGGCCGGCCAACCGGCCGAGAACTCAACCACCGGCGCCGTCTCGGCCTGGTCCGTGTCGGACGCCTCATCATCCCGGTCGGAAATGCGATCGCTGTGTGAAGCCGGTGTCGATTCCTCTACCTCCTCCACACCAACCGGGTCCCCGGCGTCCGACCCTGTGTCCGCAGCAGACTCCGCAGGTTGCGGCTCATCGCTGTCTCCATTCGCCTGGGTCTCGCCCACGGCCGTGAACACAGCCGCTGAGGAGTCCCCAGAAATTTCTGCTCCCACCTCATCGTCCGAAGCCGCTTCATCGGACTCCGCGTCCTCCGGCTCCTCGACCGTGGAAACCACGTCGTCAGGGAACGGAGGGGGTTCCGGCAACGAGGGCGGAGGCGGCAGGCTCATCCGGCTCAAGGTCGCCCTGGCGTATAGCTCGGCGGCCACTTCATATTCAGGATCCATCTCCCCGGCGCGTTCCAGCATTTCCATCCAGTGGGCCGTTCTACCCTGCTCGGCCAGGATGTGCGCCATCATCAGAGTGGCCCGCAGACAGCGCGGATGGTGATCCAGCACAATCCGGCACTCCGGGCGGGCCTCTTCAAAGCGGGCTTGCCTCCATAGCGACTCGGCCAGAGCAATCCGCAGATCGACCCTCGCCGGATCTCTTCCCAACGCCGTCCTGAATTCGCGTTCGGCCAGGTCGGGCCAGTTCGAGTTCAGATAGGCGAACCCAAGCGCCGACGGATCGCGAGGCAGCATCGCAACCGAATCGGCCACAGCCTGCCGCACTCCGCTATGCCCCGAATCGATGCTGGCCGCCCGCCCGATAAGGGCGTGGCTCTGGTGAAAGTCACCTTGAGCCTCCGCAAGCTTCGCGCTCACCAGCATTGCCTCGACATTCAGTAGATCAGCGCTCAAAACCGTCGCGGCGTCCCCGGCCGCCTCGTCGCTTTCCCCCAGAGCCAGCAACGCCTTCGCCCGGAGTGTCCGGGCCCGCAAATGCCCAGGGAACGTCCGCAGCAAATGATCTACGAGGTGAAGACCGCGCGCGGGTTCCTCGACAGCCAGCGCCTGTTCGATATCTCGAACAATTTCGCTAGCCAGCATCCGCGCCCGCCCTCAAATCCAAATCGAAAGGTGACCCTTCACTTTTGACAAGTTCGTTTCGCTATTCCGAGTCCTTGCGCGCTGCCCCGCGGATCGAATGGACCTTGACTGCATCCGGCACGCCAAACTTCAGGCTGGACCCCCGCAGAACGAGCCGTCGGGGCCGCCGGAATATTACCAGCCCGATCACCCCGGGCCACACATTGACGGCATACTGTATCGCGTCTCCCGGCGATCAACGAAGGGATATCCAGCCGTGGAATTGGCCGTGCAGCAGAATCTGGCTCCCGGTGCGACAATCGCCGAAAAACTCCGCAATCTTGAGCTTTGCGGCTACGACGCGATCGAGCTGAACTATCCGGGCGTGATTGATGACGTGCCCAGGGTCAAAGCGGCGCTCGCTGGCTCTCCTCTGCACGCGCGCACCATGTGCCTCACTACCGGCCACGACCTCGCCGTTCTGGACGATGACCACGCCGCCCGCCTCAGCCTCTTCCTACGCACTATCGATCTGGCGGCCGACCTGAGCGTCGAAACACTGGTCTCGGTCCCGGTTCGAGGACCATGGCCGGAAAAGGTGACGGAAGAGGAGGAACTGAACGCCTATGCCTCGGCCCTGAATGTCCTCGGCGAGGTCGCGGAGGAGCGGGGCCTTCGGATCGTCATCGAGCCGCTGATCCGCTATGAAACCCACCTTCTGAACACACTCGCCAAGGCTGCGTCCGCCGCGTCCCGGGCAGGCCACCCGGCCATCAAGATACTGGCGGATTTCTTCCACATGAACGTCGAGGAAGCGGACATCGCCGCAAGCATCCGCGAATCCAGCGATCGGATAGGTCACGTTCACCTTGCCGATTCCAACCGGTTAAACCCGAGATGCGACCATCTTGATTTTGGCCCCGGACTGCGGGCGTTGGCGGAGGGCGGATACGACGGCGTGCTGGCTCTCGAATGCCGCGTCGCCGGCGAGCCGATAGCCGAGCTCCGCCGCTCCGCCGACATCATTCGCCGGCTCTGGGCCTGAGCGAGGCCCCAAGGGCTTCACCTAGCTGCCTCAATCGCCTTCCAGAAAAGCGTCGCTCATTTTCGAGCGAGCAACATCCGGCTGGAAGCCACGTTATGGATTCCACGGGAGCCATCGTTCCCAATGGCATACACTGCATCCAGGTCCGAACCGGCCGTGAAGAGGAGACCTGATGGCGCTTTCTGAAAGTAGGGCGAAGGAGATCCTGGGCCCCTTCAGTAGCCAGCGTCTGCTGGTTGTCGGCGACATGGCGGTGGACGAGCACCGGATCGGATCGGCCATCCGGATATCCCGCGAGTCGCCGGTGCCGGTGATCGAGCAGAGCGGCCACATGTTTTTGCCCGGCGGCGCGGCCAATCTGGCGTTTAACATCCGCGCTTTCGGTGCCGACGTTTCCGTGGCCGGTCTCGTCGGCGACGACCAGATGGCCGAGCGGATCCGCGCCATCCTCGATAGCGCCGGCGTGCATACGGCCGGACTGATCACCGAACCGGACCGCCCCACATCGGTGAAGCTCCGTATCTGGGCCGGCGGCGACCGTCAGCACCAGCATCAACAGGTGGCACGTATCGACGTGGTGAATCGCGATCCGGTCAGCGAGGCGTCCCAGCAAGAATTAATTCTTTATCTCGAAAGCGCGGTACCGCAATACGACGCGCTCATGGTTTCCGATTATGAAAACGGCGTGGTGGACGAGCCCGTCCTAAAAATGCTTTTACCCCTGGCTCGCAGTCACAGTAAGTTCGTGGCCGCCGATTCCCACGGGCGTCTGCACCGCTTCCACGGAATCGACACTCTCACTCCGAATCAGCCGGAGGCCGAGGCCGAACTCGGCCGGTCTCTCCAGGAGCCGGCCGACCTCCTTGAGGGTGGCGCGGAACTCCTGCAACAGCTCGGCTGCGGCAACCTGCTGGTGACGCTGGGAGCCATGGGCATGGCCCTATTTGACGACCAGGGCAGCGCCGAATTGATCCCCGCCCGGTCGGTGGCCGGGGTGGCCGACACCACCGGCGCCGGGGATACCGTGGCCGCCGTGTTTACTCTGAGTTTTCTCGCCGGAGCGACTGCCCGCGAAGCGGCCGAGCTGGCCAACCTAGCCGGCGCGGCGGTGGTGACCAAGCTCGGTGCGGCGACTACTTCGTCCGACGAACTGCTGAGCTTGCTGGGCGATTCTGCGTCGAACGGTTCATGAGCGTCGCCTCGGCCGCTCCGATCATGGCGCTCGAGGAGGTCGAAGACTATCTTGCCGGGCTTCGCGAGCCGGGCGGCACGGTAGTCCTGACGAACGGTTGTTTCGACCTTCTGCACCAGGGTCATGTCGCGTTCCTGCAACGCTGCGCCGGCCTAGGAGATCGCCTGCTGGTCGGCTTGAATAGCGATTCTTCCGTGGCAAGTTTCAAAGGTCCCGGACGACCCACTCTGCCCGAACGGGAGCGCGCCGAAATCCTCGCGGCGATCCGCTGGGTAGACGCCGTCGTTATTTTCGGCCAGTCCACGGCCGACGAATTGATCCGGTCGGTGCGCCCGGACATCTACGCGAAAGGCGCTGATTACGATCCACAGGGCGGCGGGCGCGAACTGCCGGAGCTGGCGACGGTACGGACGGTGGGCGCCCGCCTGGAATTGATCCCGCTCGTCCCCGGGGTCTCGACGACCGTCCTTCTGGACAAGCTCCGTGGCCCCACGGTGAGCGACGATTAGCTCGAACGCCGGCCGCCGCATCGCTCTGGCGGCATCCCTGGTCGCCGCCGGAAACATCGTCAGCCGCCTGCTCGGGTTCGTCCGCGAACCGGTCATCGCGGCGCTGTTCGGGGCCACCGGCGCCACGGACGCCTTCGAGGTGGCCACCCGGCTGCCCACGATGATCTTCGACGTGGCCATTGGCGGGGCGGTGTCGGCGGTGCTCGTGCCTGTTTTCACCTCGGTGACCGACGACGAACGGTCGGTTTCCGACCTCTTCAACAGCATTTCTTTCACCGTGCTGGCCTTCGCCGGCGCGATGGTCCTGCCGCTGGTGATTTTCGCCGATCCGATGATCAATCTGATCGCCCCCGATTTCTCCCCCGACACCCACGATCTCGCGGTCACCATGTCCCGCATCACCCTGCCGGCGGTCCTATTACTGGCGGTTTCGGCGGTGGCGTCGGGGCGGCTCTATGCGGCCGAGCGATTCGCGTTTCCGGCCTTCAGCGTGTCGGCTCTGAATGCGACCGTCATCGTCGGCGCGCTGGCCCTGACCCCGGTCATCGGCCCGCCCGGCGTGGCCATCGGCTACCTGGCCGGCGCCTTCGCCCATCTCGGAATTCAGATACCCGGCCTAGCGCGATCCCGTATCCGTCTTGGCCGCCCGGGACTGCTGGCCAACCCACAATTCCGCCGGGCTCTTGGCCTTTACGCCCCCGTCGTCGGCGGTCTCGTCTTCGCCCAATTGATCGTGCTGATCGACACCCGGCTGGCGTCCGGCGCCGGTGAGGGCAGCCTGGCGATGATGCGCTTCGCCACTCGCTTGCAGCAGTTTCCCCTCGGCGTGGTGGTCGCGGCTGTAACTCTCGCCACGCTCCCACTGCTGTCCCGAGCCGCGCCGGAACGCTTCGCCGACCTGCCCCGCTCCCTTGAATTCCGCCGGCTGCTCGGCCTGACCGCCCGCTATCTCCTCCTGCTGATCGTTCCCGTCACCATCCTCCTGATCGGCCTGTCCGAACTAATTATCCGGGTCGTGTACCTGCGGGGAGAATTCGTCGAAGCCAACGTGCCGCCTACCGCGCTCGCCCTGTTGATCTACTCATTGCAGCTCCCCCTGGTCGCCCTCGATCAACTGTTCATCTTCGCCTATTACTCCGCCCGCAACACGCGCACCCCGGTTCTGGTCGGACTAGTCGGCGGCTTCGTCTATCTTGCCGTCGCCCTGCCGAGCGTCGGACCGGCCGGGTTTCACGGCCTCGTGTGGGCAAACACGGCCCAGAATTCCTTCCACGCGCTGGTGCTGGGCCTGTTGCTCTGGCGGGCGGTTGGAAC